>NZ_JBQJCE010000005.1:0-112973 GCF_053585065.1 Arcanobacterium sp. (ex Cirak et al. 2026) | reverse complement strand
AAGCCTACCAGCGCCGATGGTACTGCACTCGTGAGGGTGTGGGAGAGTAGGACACCGCCGTCAACCCATATTCACAGTCACTGGCCCCCACACCCCCCCACCCCCTCTCTTCTTTTCTTGTTAACAAACACAGAAAAAGAAAAGAAGACCACAAAAGGGGGGGGGAACACGGGGGCCACACCCACACCCAAAACAAAAATATCGGAGCGCAGAGTTGAACCCGTATGAGTTGAACTCCATAGATGGACGCCTATATGCGGATGTTAGGCCCGGTTACACAGATTTTATTGTTGACACTCTCGTTCGCGATTTTCCGCGTGATTCCCATATTGTTGACATGGGAGCAGGTACTGGAAAGCTCACGTTGGCATTACTCGAACGTGGTTTTTATGTGACCGCCGTCGATCCCTCTGTGGATATGGTGAAACAACTTCGGTCAATGACTGGGGATCATCCGATGCTAACTGTTCAACAAGCGAAGGCTGAATCCACTGGTATTTTGTCTCATTCCATCGATTGTGTGGTTTTTAGTCAGTCTTGGCATTGGATGAATAAACAGGCTGCACTAAACGAAAGCTTCAGAATCTTAAAGCGGGGTGGACGTTTTGCCACGGTATTTAATCAACTGGATGTCAGTTTTGCGTGGGTTAAGCGACTGACACGTATCATGCGATCTGGAGATATCCAACGCTTAACGAAACCGCCCCAGCTTGGTCGAAGGTTTTCACATCCGATGCTCACAATTGATTCATGGTGTCAGCTTTTGTCTCCTCAGCAGCTACGTGAACTTGGAACAACCAGGGCTTCATGGCTGAAGTCCTCAGATGAGTACCGCAGGCATATGCGGCGCAATCTTGATTCATATCTTGAAGAGATGGGGTATGGAGACACTCACCGTATTGAACTTCCTTACATTTCCATTTTATGGGATGCCACGCGGCTGTGAACAGGGAATATATCGACCGTTACAGTTTTGAATGCTGTAGAACATTCCCTACATTTTGTTGTAATGTGGTGCCGTGGAGCAAGAGCACAACACTGTCTCACCTGAATCACAGCCGCGGAGGTACCCGCTAGCTGTTCGGTTAATTGCAGCATTCGCTATCATTTCGTTGTTTGTTGGAAGCGTGTTAATCGCAGCACTTATGGCGCTATGATCGTGGCCCAATTGCACCAGAGCAATGTGTCGACATGTAACTGATTATTATGACGAAATAGTGCTCAGAAGATTGCTGATCTTCGTCATTTTGAAGGGAGGCGTATGTGCGTAAGCAGTCTGCGTTTATTGCCGCAACGATGATTTCGTGCGCCCTCTTTTCTCTTCCTGGTGCTATTGCAACTGCTCGAGTGTTACCAATGTATGGTGTGGCTCCCACAGATACGGATCTCGCACGTAAAGTGCCAGCGAAGACCGGCTGGCAGACGTTACTCTCTCAATCTGAACGTTTGATGCATGGGGTCACCCCCTCCGTGATTGAGTGTGGCCGATTATTTCCAGGATCTTACGGTGTATTGCTAAAAGGTTGGTGGACGAGCGCGCTGACGTCGTTTACGGTGACATCCCCATTGAAGGTTTCGTCTGTAACCTCCGAAAACTCGCCTATGGCCACACCAACGACGTCCGTTCCCATGGTTTCTGGATTGGCTGAATCGTCGGGGTCAGTTAGGGCATCGTCGGCTCCAGGGTATGTACCGTGGAAGGATCTTGTTCCTGGAACCCCAGTCGTTAGCCCGACGTCGGGAAAACCGAGTGTTTTTCCGACGGCAACACAAGAACCTTCACCGGTACCGTCCTTACCGTTGCCAACCACGACGCCGTGGTTGGCGCTGACACCCGCAGAAACCGTGAACACTGAGTCACCGTCGCCGGCTCAAGCTGAACCGAAAACTGAACAGACGCAGTCGGTGACGCCGGTGGTTCCTGAGGAACCTCAGCACAAGAAACCTGCCGTTTCTGTAGAACCTGATCGACAGGAAGCGGCTGATCCGCCACAGACAATAGATGCAACTTCTCCCGCAAACACTGCGGGCGACAGTGCGCCGCTTGTTGCCGATCGTGTGCTGGTGTCAGAGTCAAATACCGATGATAAATATGCTGAGTCAACACACGAGAATGTCGACGAGGCAGAAGAAACGACGATAGATCTTTTTCAACTGTCTGTTGAACATGGACTGAGCGAGAGCGCACCGTCAAAATCACGTATTGTCCCCAAATTGCCAATATACGGGCCGTCGGTCAGCTCCGATTCTGTGCTCGAAAGCCGGCCGGGACAACCGATTCCGCCACGAACGTCGACTCCTGATATCCTGCGCCCGCAGCCAGCAATTCTCGTCTTTGACAATTCAGATTCAGCGCGTCATGGGCTTGACACCGCGGCAACTCCACTTCTCGTCGGTGCTGCAGCTCTCGTTGTCATAACGGGTGCTGGTGCTGGAATTGCCTTATATCGGTGGCGCCCATAGTTCTGCCATGCGTAGCTCACCTGCCGTCGGGAAAACTGGACTAACCTGTGAAGAGAAGTTTTACACTGGCGATTTGGAGAATACAGTGCAAGAAGAGCTCGAGCAGATCTCAGCAATGCCAATTCGGGACGCGGATTCACTTCTCAACCGTTTCACGTTCATCAAAGGAATGCAGGCAGCGGACTCCGTTGTGCAAGCTGCGAGGGAAAAGCCAGGCTTTGGCAACTCCTTTGCCGATTATATGGCTCGTATTACGTGGACACCGAATGGGTGGGGGAGCAGGTCGGTCGTTCCCTATGGGCCAATTTCGCTGGATCCTGCAGGCTCAGTACTCCACTACGGACAAGAAATTTTTGAAGGTCTGAAAGCTTTTCGGCATGAAGATGGTTCCGTGTGGACATTCAGACCAACATATAATGCAGCGCGTCTGAATATGTCCGCTCGACGACTGGCAATCCCCGAATTGCCAATTGATGATTTTATGGCGTCGATTGTATCGGTCGTGCGTGCCAACGAGCGCTGGGTGCCCTCACAGATGGGGACTTCGTTATATCTGCGTCCTTTTATATTCGCGTCGGAAGCATTCTTGGGAGTTCGGGCAGCAAAAAAATACGAATATATGGTTGTTGCTTCACCGGTGGGAGCCTACTTCTCAGGAGGGCTGAAGCCAATCGATGTGTGGGTTGATCGTACGTACCACCGAGCTGGCCCTGGAGGCATGGGCAATGTCAAGACCGGTGGCAACTATGCGGCGTCCCTTCTTCCGAATTTGGCTAGTCACGACGCAGGGTTTGATGAAGTGCTCTTCCTTGATGCGGCGACGAACACCAATCTCGATGAGCTCGGAGGTATGAATGTCTTCGTTGTCTATGCTGATGGACACGTTGCTACGCCGTCACTCTCGGGAAATATCCTTCCAGGAGCGACGCGGTCGTCGATTCTGCAACTCTTGCGTGCTCGCGGAGTCCAGGCAGTTGAAGAAACTATCTCTCTTGATTCTGTTCTCGAGGGGATCCGCTCAGGCAACATTAGTGAGATGTTTGCGTGTGGAACTGCGGCTGTTGTGACACCTATTGGGCGGCTGACATCTGATGACTTCGACGTTTATCTTGAAGGAGGAGACGTCGTTCAGTCAGTTTACGATGAACTTGTGGGCATCCAGATGGGGCGAGTAGAGGATCGCTTCGGCTGGTGTTACAGAATTTGCTAGGGACGAAAATCCCAATTGTGGCTGGGGCACGCTATTTCTGCATGTCCCGGCCATTTCTTTGATATATCAATGTTTTCTTCATCACGGAATCGACATCTTGCGGCAGTAAATGGGACTTGAGTCCACATCGTGTGATCCGGAACATGCCCAAGTTTTCTCTAGAGCCAAAAAGTATCGTGGCTTACATCGTTTTTTCTGGACTAAACCAAAAATTGTCGTGAGAATGGAAGTGAAAACAAAGCACATCGAGTCCAAAGGAGAAAACTCATGAGTGCAACTGTTGAAGCCGATGCCAAGTTTGCCGAGGCGTGGGATGGCTTCCAGGCCGGACATTGGCAGGAAGCGGTTGATGTCCGTGACTTCATCCAGAAGAACTACACCCCCTACGAAGGTGATGCGTCGTTCCTCGCGCCTTCGACTGAGAAGACCCTGCGTCTGTGGGATCACCTCGAGAAGAACTACCTGTCGGTAGAGCGCAAGCGCCGCGTTTTCGACGTGGACACTGAGACTCCTGCTGACATTGATGCTTTTAAGCCGGGCTACATTTCTGATGATGACGACGTCATTGTTGGCCTCCAGTCTGATACGCCGCTCAAGCGCGTGATGATGCCAAATGGTGGCTGGCGCATGGTCAAGACCGCTCTTGCTGAAGCTGGTAAGGAAGCAGATCCAGAGGTCGAGAAGATCTTCACCAAGTACCGCAAGACGCACAACGACGGCGTATTCGATATCTACACTCCGAATATCCGTGCAGCCCGTTCCTCACACATCATTACTGGTCTTCCTGACGCATACGGCCGTGGCCGCATCATCGGTGACTACCGTCGCGTGGCTCTCTACGGTGTTGACTACCTCATCAACGAGAAGCTCAAGGACAAGGATCTTAACGCTGACGAGCCATTCAGTGAGCACTGGGCACGTGATCGCGAGGAAATCTCGGAACAGATCAAGGCTCTCAAGAAGCTCAAGAAGATGGCTGCCGATTACGGTTTCGACATCTCTGGCCCGGCAACCAATGCGAAGGAAGCAGTCCAGTGGACCTACTTCGCTTACCTCGGCTCTGTGAAGTCGCAGGACGGCGCTGCAATGTCTTTCGGTCGACTCTCCAGCTTCTTCGATTCCTACTTTGAGCGTGATTTTGCTCGTGGCATTCTCACGGAGTCAGAGGCTCAAGAGATCATCGAGGCTCTTGTTGTCAAGCTCCGTATCGTGCGCTTCTTGCGTACCGAGGCTTACGATCAGATTTTCTCGGGCGATCCGTACTGGGCGACTTGGTCCGATGGCGGTACTGGCGAGGACGGCCGTACCCTTGTGACCAAGACCTCTTTCCGACTCCTCCAGACTCTCGTGAACCTCGGCCCAGCTCCAGAACCGAACATCACGATCTTCTGGTCGAAGCAGCTTCCGCAAGGTTACAAGGACTTCTGTGCAAAGGTGTCGATTGAGACTTCGTCTGTGCAGTACGAGTCCGATGACCAGATCACCGCTCAGTGGGGTGACGACGCCGCTATCGCGTGCTGCGTTTCTCCGATGCGCGTTGGTAAGCAGATGCAGCTCTTCGGTGCGCGTGTGAACGCGGCAAAGGCTCTTCTCTACGCTATTAACGGTGGCCGTGACGAGATTTCGGGCAAGCAGATCGTGGGCGGCTTCGAGCCCATCGAGGGCGATGGCTCACTCGACTTTGACGAGGTGTGGGACAAGTACGAAAAGATGCTCGATTGGGTTGTTGGAACCTATGTCGAGGCTCTGAATATCATCCACTACTCGCATGATCGTTATGCATACGAGTCGCTGGAGATGGCTCTTCATGATTCGAAGATCCTGCGCACGATGGGCTGTGGCATTGCAGGACTGTCCATCGTGGCTGACTCGCTGTCCGCAATCAAGTACGCAAAGGTGACCCCGATCCGCGATGAGACCGGACTCGTGGTTGACTACAAGACCGAGGGCGATTTCCCGCTCTACGGCAACGACGACGATCGTGCCGATGACATCGCCGCAACTGTCGTTCACACGGTGATGCAGAAGATCCGCGCGATCAAGCTCTACCGCAATGCCCTTCCGACCCAGTCTGTTCTGACCATCACCTCCAATGTGGTGTACGGAAAGAACACCGGAAACTTCCCGTCGGGACACCGTGCGGGAACGCCGTTCGCCCCGGGTGCGAACCCGGAGAATGGCATGGATACTCACGGAATGCTCTCCTCGATGCTTTCGGTGGGTAAGCTCAACTATCAGGACGCCCTCGATGGCATCTCCCTGACAAACACCATCGTGCCGTCTTCACTTGGACGCACGCTGGACGAACAAGTCACCAACCTTGTTGGCATCATGGATGCTGGCTTCATTAAGAAGGATTGATAATTATGACCAAGACCTATGCAGAGCGCCTCGAAGAGATGAAGGCTGCACGCGTCGATAACGGTGGAGTTCAGGGTCTTTACCATGCGAACATCAACGTTCTCAACCGTGAGACCCTCGAGGATGCCATGGAGAACCCGGAGAAGTACCCGCAACTGACTGTTCGCGTGTCAGGCTACGCCGTGAACTTCGTGAAGCTCACCCGCGAGCAGCAGCTCGACGTGCTTTCCCGCACATTCCACCAGGGCATGTGATTCCTGGAAAGGAATTAGCATTTAGCTAGCTCATACAATTCGAAAGGATCGGGACAATATGACCGAATTTGATGCTCGAGTTTATTTCGGCTCGGAAGGATCAACCGGGGAGTATCGTCCCGATCCTCTCGAATATGAGGTGCCACGCTTATCGGGCGCTGGTACCGCTGGTATCGAGTCGGCTGGTGAGATGACCCACGAAGAACATCTCGCTGCCGTTCGTGCCGGAGAGATCGGTTCTCTCCACTCGTGGGAATTAGTCACTGCAATGGATGGGCCAGGAACTCGTATGACGGTGTTTATGGCTGGGTGTCCGTTACGTTGTCTGTATTGCCACAACCCCGATACCTTCAAAATGAAGGACGGTACAGCTATCCGTGCGACAGATCTTCTTGATCGAATCAAGCGCTATGTGCCCGTTTTTAAAGCATCCAACGGAGGCATCACTTTCTCCGGTGGAGAGGTTCTGATGCAACCAGCTTTCCTCAAACGTGTGTTGAAGCCCCTCAAAGAGTGGGGCGTGCACGTTGCGCTTGATACCTCTGGTTTTTTGGGGCGCAACCTCACTGATGAGATGATGGAGAATGTTGATATGGTTCTCCTTGATATCAAGTCAGGTGATGAGGAGACTTACCAGCGTGTGACCGGTCGTTCTCTGCAGCCGACTATCGACTTTGCTCGACGCCTCGAAGCTGCGGGAGTAGAAATTTGGGTTCGGTTCGTTCTGATCCCTGGCTTGACTGATGATCCCGAAAACATCGAAAATGTTGCCAAGCTGGCATCATCGTTCTCCACGGTATCGCGCATCGAAGTTTTGCCATTCCATCAGATGGCGAAGGACAAGTGGGCGAATCTCGGCCTTGAATACCAGCTTCGCGATGTCGAACCGCCGTCGAAAGCAACAACAGAAGCGGTGCGCGACGTCTTCCGTAAATACGGCAAGACAGTCTACTAACACATACTTTTACCAGCGTTGCTGGTAGTCAGCTTCTCCTGGCTACCAGCAACGCTCTGTTAAACATTATGTCGATGGGCGCGAGCCAAAAACCGCGGTGCCAACGCGCACCAGTGTCGATCCCTCAGCAATTGCGAGCTCAAGATCGTGAGTCATCCCCATCGACAGTACATGACCTTGTACAGTTCCATCTGCTGTCATCGATTCTAAGAGACCACGGGTGAGTGCAAAGGACCGTCGAATATCGCCTTCATTTTCAGTGTGAGCTCCAATTGTCATCAGCCCCTCCAGACGGAGAAGACCCAGATCGGCAATCTGTTCTGCGAGCATACGTGCGTGGTCAGGGTGGACGCCATACTGGGATGAAGCGGAAGCAGAATTGACCTGAATTAGCACAGAAAAAGGCCCACTAGCAAGGCCATTATCAATGCGAGTGCGTTGTCGGCGTGCAATTCGCGTTGCCATGTGAAGCGAATCGACAGTGTCAATTCGTGACGCATAGTCCATTGCGCGGGCGAGCTTGTTTGATTGAACATGTCCGATAACAGTTGTCGAATGAACTGGAGCGCCACATGCGGCAAGCCCAATCTCTGTATCGACGAGCTGAGAAACAAAATTCTGCCCCAAATCGGACACGCCTGCCTCAAGTGCCTCGAAGACAGCACTGAGAGGCTGATGTTTCGCAGCCAGTTGAAGGACGACGTCGCCCGGTTGCCGTCCAAATAACTGTTCAGCTTCACCAATACGGTGGCGCACCTGCGCGATTTTCGACGCGATACTCATCGCGTACCTACTTTGATCATGTGGATCACAAGTGTGCCAGTGTCATCACATTCATCGAGGTCAACGTACGCCCACAGCGCCCAATCGCTGTCGCCATCACCATCATCGATCGTCTGAGTCACCAGCCATAGGCGTCCAGGAGCATGTGTCTCCAAAAGCTCTGACGCGTTACTTTCATCCATGCCAGCAGTGAGAAGATCAGCATATGAAGGATCTTCAAGAACCGAGAAAAATGCATCACCACGAGCCACAGTATCGGTTCCAACATATTCGTAGTCGTCCCAGTATGGATCAAAACAATCGGCCCAGTGGTCTGCATCCCAACCGTGTCGCCCATCCAGTCGACCCAGTTCATCCCAATCTTCGCGGTCGATCGCCTCCACTCGAGAAAACATTGCCTTGCGGACAGCTTTGCGCAAAGCAAACCGATTCTTACTCAGCGCAATATTGCCGTCGGCGTCGGCGCCGAAAGCAGATTCCTCACCATCAGTTGCATTGTCATCCGAAAGAAGCGTCAGTTCACCTGGTGTGATCGTCCCATCTGCAAGGGCTTCCCACTCGTCCAGAAGTGAGGAGTCGATGGAACGTACCAGCCGTCCAAGCCAATCGATAATCTCATCGACTTCTTCCGTACGTGCCTCGTTAGGCAATGTCTGGCGCATCGCTCGATATGTATCAGTGAGATAGCGCAAAATCACTCCCTCAGAGCGCGCGAGATCGTATCTTGATACGAGTTCAGAAAAAGTCATCGCTTCCTCGACCATCGCTCTGACTACTGACTTCGGGCTGAGGTTGTGTCCGAGTACCCAAGGATTAGTTTGTGCATAGATCTCTAGCGCAGGGGTGAGTAACGATGCCAGTGGCTTCGGCCAGGTGACTTCGTCTGCTAGCGCCATTCGTTCGTTGTAATCGAGCCCTTCAGCCTTAAGTTTGCCAATGAGTTCACCCTTCGCCGCCTTCTGCTGTGCATACAACAACGGGCGAGGATCTTCTTGAACAGATTCAATGACAGAAACGACGTCAAGCGCATACGTGTCGCTTTTTTTATCAAGTAAATCGAGGGCAGCAAGGGCAAACGGGGCGAGAGGAGAGTTCAATGCGAAGTCATCGGGGACGTCGCGGGTAAAGCGCAAGGGATTGAGACCAGGATGTGTTCGGCGCCAATTTCGATCGTCATGGCGGATAACCCCTGCCTGCTCAAGTGACGCAAGAATCGACAGCGCCTGACGCAACAGGAGATTGCGCGGAGTCGGCGGTTGATGATTATCGGTGAGCAGAGCCCAAATTGCTTCCACAGGATGAGGACGTTGGAGAAGATTAAGGATCATCGCGTGATTGACACGCATCTGCGAGGAGAGTTTCTCCGGCGCCGCTTCAATAATGCGTTCGAACGTTTTCTGTGACCACGACAGCCCCTCAGGAGCTTTGACTTTCTGGACGCGTTTGATTTTGATCGGGTCGTCGCCGGCTTTACGTAGACGGCGGGCATTCTCGATTTCGTGCTCTGGAGCTTGCACGACGACGAAGCCCATCGTATCGAAACCAGCGCGCCCTGCTCGTCCTGCGATCTGATGGAATTCACGGGCTTGAAGTTGGCGCATCTGTGAACCATCGAATTTCACTAACGAGGTGATTAACACGGTGCGAATCGGAACATTAATCCCGACACCGAGGGTGTCCGTTCCGCAAATCACGGACAACAGGCCAGCTTGGGCAAGACGTTCGACGAGACGGCGATAACGTGGCAGTAGACCAGCGTGATGGACTCCAATGCCGGCGCGCAAGAGCTTTGATAGTGTCTTGCCGAAGCCGGGGCTGAATTTGTATGCCCCCAGTGCTGATGCAATTTTTTCCTTGGCATCTTTGGAAATAACCGAAACGGATTGCAATGTCATCGCCTGTGCAACAGCTTCCCGTTGCGAGAAATGAACCACATAAACAGGTGCCATATGTGTATCGACGAGTTCTTTGATGACTTCGCTGATGGGTTCAGTCGACCATGTGTAATGAAGCGGAACTGGGCGCTGAGCACCGGCGACAACCGAGACGGGACGGCCAGAACGTCGCTCAAGATCTGCTTCGAGCGCGCTCGTATCGCCGAGAGTTGCTGAGAGAAGGACGTATTGCGCATGGTGAATTTCGAGTAATGGCACTTGCCATGCCCATCCGCGTTGAGGATCGCCGTAGAAGTGGAATTCATCCATGACGACGACGTCGGCGTCTGCGCTATCGCCGTCACGCAATGCAATATTGGCGAGAATCTCTGCAGTTGCACAGACAATCGGTGCCCCGGCGTTAATCGAAGAATCGCCAGTGACCATCCCGACATTATGCGCACCAAACAAGGTGATTAACTCGAAAAATTTCTCAGAAACGAGAGCCTTTAAAGGAGCTGTGTAGTAGGCAGTGCGGCCGGTGGCAAGCGCCGCAAACAACGCTTGCATTGCGATCATCGACTTACCTGAGCCCGTGGGCGTCGCCACGATGACATGATCACCTGAAACGATATCGAATAAAGCTTCAGTCTGGTGGGGATACATCTCCTTGCCAGTAGAGACGACCCAGTCTTCAAAAGCCTCGGCGATAGCATCGGGTGGGGGAGTGAGACCGTGAGCATCTTCGAGCATATCGAGGGCACGGTTGAGCGAATCGTTCATTGCTCTCCTTTCACCAGACAGTTTACGCGGCGTTGCGCTCGCGGGAACTAAGCTCTGAACGCACCGCGTCTTCAACGACGTCGGCGATTGCTTTCCAGCCTGCGCGATTCGGGTGGAAATATTCGCGAATGTTCCACGTATCAAATGGGGCAATGATCCAGGAATTTTTCGAGGATTCCGGATCGAAGGAGTGCTCACCGAGCGCATGACGGGTAGAAACAAAGTGGACGTTTGCTCCCGCCTCGGAAGCTGCTCGTTTTGCGGTTTCATCTGCGCAGTCTTGGAGCTGTGTCAGTCGCTGTCCGACGTCGACTCGTGGCGAGAGCTTCCCACCGATTGCGTAGTGAGTGTCCGCTAACAGTGTCGGATAACCAACGATGAAGATATCGGCTTTGCCGGAGGCTCTGTCTGAAATAGATGTGAGAACTTTTGTCAGAGCATCGTGCAATGAATGTGAAACGTAATCCTGTGCTCGGGCTAGAGCAGCGTCACACAGGCGAGCTGATCGAGCCGTGAGGCATGCTCCAGCGATTTGTGCGAACCCGGCGTCATTGCCGCCAATAGAGATGAGAACGACGTCGGTGTGATCGGTAACCGCATTACGTTGCGGTTGATTGGTTGCCGAGCACCAGGCGGTTGCGGTGTACTCGTCGCCTTTTCGCGACTGGGCGCTCAGCGTGATATCGACGGTGATATTGGCTTGTTTGCTGTCACAGATACCGTGAGATTTGGCGATTTTCAGCCAGTGCGTCCACGGATCCTTTGTCTCTGAAATGCGATAAGTGGCTGTTGCATGAGAAAAATTGCGGAACTTTTGTTTGTGGGACGTCACATTAGCCATTTTGGCTGAAGAACATGATGCATCAGTGAATTTCGCGTGGAGTGCGTGTGCAACCAGCGTGCCGTAGTTGTGTGGTGAACGCCAGCAGTTCTCATCTGAGTAGTCACCTGCTCCATTTCCTGAAGCGTAGGAATCTCCTAAGAGAACAATATTGATCGGATCGCGAGTCTGGGAGGAAGGCCCATGATTGATTCCTTGATTCGACACGAGCCACCAGCCGGCAGAGACGAGAGCAATGACAAGGAGGGAAATGGTGATAGTTGCAGCGATCTTCTTCATGAGGAGTCCTGAAAATCGGGGAGCGGATAGGAAAATGGCCAACCTCTCGGTTGGCCATTTTCTTTTTGTACACCGCCTGGGACTTGAACCCAGAACCCTCTGATTCAGTCATGACCAACAGAAAGCGTGTTCAGATTCTTTCTATTAATTCTAAAGTAGATAGCGTACTCCGAGCGGCCTAAACTTCGGGAATGATTGAATCATATTTGACGCATCTTAAAGCGGCTGGGCAACGCCGGGCAACGGTTCAACTACGCGAATTTCACTTGAAACGCCTACAGCGTGAATTAGGCGCTCTGCACACTCTTTCGCTTGCTGACCTTGAGCAATTCCTTGCTAATCCTGACTTCGGTAACTCTTACCGGCGATCACTTCGGGCAACACTGAGGGGCTTCTATTCTTGGCTTCAAGCCACTGGGCAACGCTCCGATAATCCGGCTGCGCTCCTTGCGAAAGTACCTGCAACGCCTCCGAAGCCTCGGCCGACTCCTGATATTGCCTACCGTCGAGCGCTTAAAGACGCTGACGAGGATTTAGTCCTTATGCTTCGACTTGGAGCTGAAGCTGGATTGAGGCGCGGCGAGGTTGCCCTGCTTCATTCCCGCGATGTTGTCGAGGATTTGAACGGAATTTCGCTATTAGTGCATGGCAAGGGCGGAAAAGAAAGAATCGTGCCCCTGAATGCCGCTCTAGGGCGGCTTGTGGTCTTGCGATCTCAAGAAATGCGCGGTTGGTTCTTCCCGGGCAGGATCGACGGGCACATATCGGCCGCTTGGGTAGGTAAACGCATATCCCGGCTCCTTCCCGATGGTATTGGGATGCATACTCTCCGGCACCGATTCGCAACAAGGACGTGGAGCGCGACACATGACCTCTTGAGCGTTCAACAGCTTCTTGGGCACGCTTCGCCCGCAACCACTCAATTGTATGTTGGTGTTGAGGTTGAGCGGTTGCGGGCGGTAGCGTCTGAAGCGGCCTAGTCCTTCGATAGTTTGTCGTTCATCGAGCGCATATCGGCGCGTAGCGAGTCGATCTCTGAGCGGAAATCGCGGCGGATTTCGCCTATCTGGTGGCCAAGCGAGCCGTGCCAATCGGCGCTAGTTTCCTGTATCTGATCGATAGATTTTTCAATCCTTCTTATCTGATCTTTCATGCTAGAGCCGTGGTTAGGTGTGAGCTGGATACGGACTATTTCCGAGTCTTTCTCGATTTGCTTTAGCCGTGGAAGGACGACGCCTAAGAGCGCGGCGATCCCTGCAAACCCGCCAAGGTTCGAGAGAGTGGTCACGACTGCGTTAAACATGGAGCGTCCCGTCTGGAAGTTCTGAGTAGTCGGCAGCGATTTCCGGTGTCGGTTTCTTCGTGACGTCGTGGACACCTGCGGCGGTCAATCCGAGCGTGAGGCCAGCCGCGATCTCGTAAACGAGTGGATCATCAATATAGTATTGGGTGAGCTGTAGGCCGACGCCGAGAATGACGGCCAGCAATGCTGACCATTTGCCGCGGATTCCGAAGTCTTTACCGAGATTCACGAGGGCGTAAATCATCGCGGGCGTGGCCAGCGCTAGAACGGAGTCGAATGTCATTTTTGTTTCTCCTTAAAGTCTGAAAGATTTAGCTAGTAGTGTTTGGTGGGCTTTGATCGTGTAGGGGCCGTAGTCGCCGTCTATTGCCCGGTTGTAGTAGCCCTTTTCGGTCAAAAACTTCTGAAGTCCGGCGATTGTGTAGTATCCGGGTTGGCCGTCAACCTCGCGGGTGTAGAACTTTCCCCATGAAAGGTATTTCTGCCACCCCGCCCACGTGGCGGTTTCTTGACCAGTTTTCGGCCAGCGGTAGAGTGCCCGGTCGGACAAGAAAAGATGCTCTGCTGTTTTTTGATAGGCACCTCGCACACCGTCGATAGCGCGCGTATAGTATGGGACTTTGCGGGGTGCAATGCGGGGCGCGGTCGGGGGCTTGGGTGCCTCATGAGCGCCCGGCTTTTCTACCGGGTGATCGATCGCCCGTGGGTGGTGATAGTCAGTAGCGAGAATCTGCTGAGCGCGGTTGAAAATTGCCGGGATTTGCATTATTCGACGGTCGCCGGGGCACGTCTTACCCCGGGCGTTCGAGAACCGCCAACCGCTCTGAGCGGCTGACCACGTGAGCCTGTTTTTCGGGTCAAACTTTCCAAAGTTTCCGACGATCCCCATACGGTGCCACGTCAGCCCGTCGAGCGGGCGATCCGGCGTGGCGATCCGGTTAGGGATACCCCATTTAGCGACAAGGTAGGCAAATAATTGTGCGAGCTTTTCAATCTGATAGGCGTCGAAAGGTGGGATATCCGAGCCGTTCTTCCAATAGCCCGGCGCCCGATTTGGGTATCCGTCCGAGTTCTCAACCGATACCAAGAAAGGATTTCCTTTGAGGTCGGCGGCGGCTTGACGGTTGATTTCGCACGCTTGACGCAATGGTACTGGCCCCATCGGATTGTAAAAGTGCGCATAGGTGCCGCCCGGCCCCGGGTTAGGCCCGTATATATCATTAGAGCCGGAAACGGCGGTGTGAATACTCATTCCCCTTGGTCGAATCCGGTAGGGGAGCCGCCCGGTCACGAGGTCTCGGATTGCTTGCGGAAAATACTCTTTGCCCATTTCTTCTCCTTAGCTGGTCTTGACCAGACGCCACACGAGGGTGATATCTTCCGTGTTCGTCGAGCCAATGCGCATTAGTCGAATCTGAATCGTCGAGTTGGATTCACCGGCGCCGGATTGGCCGATAGTCCAAAATCCGGTTGCGGTGTGGAGCTGGTAGAGAAAGCCATAGCCGGACGGCGGATAGTACGGGGCATTTAGATTGACTGACGCCGCGCCTACACCTTGGTAATTCGTGAGAGTGTAGGAAGTGGCTAAGATTTTCACCTTGCCAGTTTCGGCGTATTCAGTACCGCCGATTAATATGCGTCCGCTAGCGACTTTTGATCGCGATTCGGCTACCGCATCGGATTTGATCTGGTCGTTAATAGTGTTGAATTTTGAGGCGGTTGCTAGCTCGCCGTCAGCCCACCTGTCTATCATTTTCTAATCCTTTCCATTGAGTAAATTCATAGGTTGTCTCCCACGATTCGGGCGTGATTGAGTGGCGAATCGAGGTGATGTGAGCGGTGGCGCTCGATCCTCTATACCTGACAAATACGGGATCGAGTATTTCGAGTGTGGCTAGCGTTTCGAGCGCCGCGTAGTCGTATGCCCGTGCCCGTTCATCGACGGGGCGGAATTTTGCGGTTTTCATCACCTGCTGAGGCTGGTATGCAGCCAAAAATCCGTGGATAAATTCCTGAAGAACGGCAATGTCGGCGGCGGCGGTCTCGATCTGAACCGAGCGAGAACCATAGGTAGCCGCCAAGGTAGTGTTGGTCACTGAGATAGTGCTGGTCGTTCCCTGCCACTCTGATTGCTCATTGATCCCGGCCGAATTATTCACCGCCGTGAGCGTCGCGATCACGTTCTCTGAATCGGCGGCGGCGTCAACCTCAACGGGCGATATTTTCGGGAGAGTCGAAGGTGCGCCTTCACCCATTGAGACTGCCGCAATTGGGGTGGTATTCGGTGTGTCAATCGAGCGAATTTCGCCATGTAGTCCTGCCCACCACGTGACGCCCACAGTGGCACAAATCATGTCAATGTAGTCAACGAGTGTTGACTGCTTGACTATCGAGCCGATTTGAGGTGGCACAACGTCGCTATTGCGTGTGTGGTTCCATGTGAACCCGTCAGTGAGATTAGCGAGGAGATTCTGCCAGCCACGCGGTTTAGGCGAAGTTTCTTGATATTTCGTGACTGCCGCGATATCCGCGAGGATATCCCGCGCTTCGATTTGCACCGTATATGTGCCGTCCTTCGCCGGGTTCGAGAGGGTGCGAGCGAGTCGGCCTGTGAAAAGACGTCGCCGCGATCCAGTATCGAAAGCAACAATCGGCATTCCCGGCCAAAGGTTCGCCGATCGAGGATCGAGCGCATTAAAGAAATTCGCAACGAGCGTTCCAATTTCCGCCCGCCCGGCGAATCCGTTGTACTGAATGCCACGGTTGATCTCAACAACGGTCGCCGGGCCAAGGATTGACTTCCATACATGAGTAGCGCCTGCCGGTCGCAGGACACCGCCGCTAATACGTGATTCACCGATTCGGAAATGAGTCGAATAGGTTTCGGGCTTCGGGAGCCGGAAAGCTCCGATAATCGCCTTTCCAAGCACAGCAGAATTGAGCGTATCGAGCGGGGTATAGGCGAGTAGTTCGAGGCGGGCGGTTCCCTCACGGGCCGCGTAATCGAGAATGACTTTCGCGGCGCACCGGTCGGATGTCCACCCCGAAGTAGCCGATTTGATATCGATCGTGATAGGCGATTGTGGGTCAATTGAGACTTGGACGCGCTGTCCCTGCAACCGCTCACGGTAAGCGAAACGCTTCACCGTGTTTTGAATCTTCACGTATTCGGAGCCGGTCGCTGACGCGGCAGCCGCCGTTAGCTCCACTGAAACGGATTTGATGACGGCGGATTCGACTGGATCGAGCACGGCAGTTGCCCGGGTAGGTGAAGAATAGGAGAAAGTAAATTCCCCACCGTCCGCGAACTGCATACCCTCCGATTCGGTCGTGAAGTCCTCACGCTTGAGAAAAGTTTGCATTACAGCCGCCTACCTGAGGTGCCCGAGTATTCGGCCAATGCCCTTGCGATCACACGGCCAGTTTCGGCAGTCGGATTCAACGCTTGAACATTGATAATGATCGGAGAGCCACCGGCCGTAGCAAGTCCGGTTCCTCCGAGGCTCAATTCAGGGGAGCCAATCAGGCCCGGAAGGTCACCGGTTAGTCCTGCGAGTGATCGGCGGACATTCCCGTATTGGGACTCAAGCCCTTTAACAAATCCCTGGATAACGAGACGGCCATTCTCCTTGAGTAGCACCGCGTCGTAGCTTGCTGGGCCTTTCCAATCAGGGAGCCAAGACGTCAGCGTGCCGAGGGCAGATTTCACCTTGCCGAAAGCGCCCTTGATACCTGAAATGAATCCATCAATGACCTTGCGGCCAGCCCCTAGGAGGGTGCCGCCGATATTACCGAGCCAGCCAAGAATCTTTCCCGGTAGCGAGCGGATAAGACCAGCAAGGCTCGAAATTCCGTTCGAGACTCCATTCCTGATGCCCTGCCAAGCGCGGGTAACAACACTCTTGGCAAGATTCCATGCGGCCGAGAACCCGCCAGATATAACTCCACGGACGGACGAAACAACAGAACGTATAACCGATAGGCCGGACAGAACAACCGATTTAATCGCTCCCCATACCGCGCCGGCCACGGCCTTGATGCCATTCCAAGCGCCACGCCAAACGCTAGAAACGGCACTCAGATAGGCTCGAACGGTACTCGCGATAGCCGATACTGCGCTTGAGATCGCGGCCCGGATTCCGTTCCAAATCGCTTTGCCAACGGACGAGACGGAAGTCCACACACCCTTAATCCATGCACCGGCGGATTGAATCGCCCCAACTATCGCGTTCCATGCGTTGATTACGGCGCTCCTGAAGCCTTCGTTGGTCGTCCAAAGGTAAGTGATAGCGGCGACGAGCGCGCCAATCACCGTAATCAAGATACCGACGGGGCTAACGCGGATTTCGGCATTCAGTATCTTTTGAGCGACAGCGGCGCCGGTCTGTGCGACTCTCACGGCCGCTAGGGCGGTCTGATATGCCCGATATCCGATCATCGCGCCACCCACGGCGGCCGCGATTAGGCCAATGGTCGCGATATGATCTCGAATGAAAGTGCCGAGCGAAACGAGCACCGGGATAACGCTTTGCTTGATAAATCCGGCCAGTTTCTGTGCGGCGGGCACCACCTTTTGAACAATAAATCCTTGGACGATTTCGAGTGCGGGCGCCACATTGTCTGAGAGCCAACCAACGAGGGACGAGACAGCGGGGATAAGGATTCCGCCAAGTGTTGCGGCCGCGTTTTCCAACTTCGCCTTGAGTACTTGCTGCTTATGCTGAAGCGTGTCAGTCTCACGGCCAAACTTCCCGTGCATATCAGCCGTTTGCTCCATGATAAGCGCGAGGGTCGCGGCCTGATTCGCTTCTGAGGATAGCGAGCCGCCTACCTTCTTGAATCCAAGTTCCGCCGCCTTAGCGTCGATTGAGGCTTGCTTGAGCGAAACACCGTATCGCTCAATCGGGTCGCGTTCGCCCTTGAGGGCACTCGAAAGCGCTTCGACTGCCTGAGTGGTCGAGCCACCAAAACCGGCCGACAGATCGGCGCCGAGTGCGATCAATTTGTTTGTTTCGCCAGCGAGGGCCTTCATCGAAGTGCCGCCGTTTTTGAGCTGAGCACCAATCACATTAGCCAACTCATTGTATGAGTTCTTCGACAGTCCTACATCGGTTGCGGCCTTCGCCGCGAATCCATGAATGACCTTTGCGTTCTCTTTGAAAATATCATTGACCGTACCGACGGACTGCTCCAGGTCTGATGCCGCCTTGATCGATGCAACCGCAATGCCTCCGATAGCGGCCGCGCCGTACTTTGCGGCCGACGCGGCCAGCGATCCGAGCTTGCGCATTCCCGCGCCGAGCTTAGATAGGCCCGAGGTGTCGCCCAAATCGCGCATAGCTCGCTTGAACTTGCGGGTATCCGCAAGCACCGAAACATTCACTTGATGTTGTGCCACGGGGTATCACTACTTCTTTGCCATTTGGTTGATCTGCTCAATAATTTCTTCACGCTCATATACCGACATCCGCCAATAATCGATTGGGCGCCAAGACAAGACGGCCATGAATTGGCCGAGTTCTTTCACTCTTGCGAGTCGGCGGCCGCGCCTTTTCCCAATGCCTGATTCACGAGCGTAAGAATTTCTGGATCGCGCTGTGGAGCTTTCTCGATAGCGGCATCCATGAGCTGATTCGATTCGGTCGTGGTGAGTTGCTCAGCCTGAGAGCGAGTGAACTCAACACCGAGCCGCATTGCCGCGATAGCAGTAATCGCCGCCATAACTTCGCCGGTAGAATGCTTATCGGGTGAGGTGAGATCGATGCCGAACTTGGATTCAATCATCGCGATTTCGGCCATTGTGAGCGATTCGTAGAAATCGGCCCCGGCCGGAGCGGCCGTTAATTCTTCATTTTCCATTGGTGCTCCTTAAAGATTATTTTCGAGGTTGTTTCGGTCGAAGATTTCGCCAAGCCCTTCACTGAGCTTGTCAACGATTGCGCTTTGCTCACGCGTGATAGCGTCTGCGAGGAAGGCGCGGCGCGGCCGGCCTTTCTTGAATAGTCCGCCACGATAGCCGTAGTGAACGATTGGGGCATACGGGGCGCGTTTACCGCCCGCGCGTACAACTGCCTTAGTTTTGCCCCGCCCGGCGCGTATCGTTGACGCGAGTTTTCCTGATACGCGCGGTACATGTGGCATAGCCGCTTTGACCACGATTTCCCCAATGTCATGCATGAGGGTTTTCATGTCTGACGTGTCGGCTCCTGCTTTTTCGAGGGCGCGGGCGGTCTCCTTTAGTCCGCGTGCGCGTAGCTTATACCCGTCCGCGAGTACTTCAATATCGGTCATGATGTGACAAGGCTAGATTCGATGACTTCAAACGAGATTTCGGTCGTGCCATCTTTTTCTCCTGCTTTTTGGCCCATTTCGGGGCGCAACTTGGGAAAGTTGAGTTTGCCCGTGATATGCGGCTGATTCTGTGTGGCTTCCTCGTTTCCCGCTGGTGCAAGGGTAAAAGGAACGTCTCTTTTGCCTGGATTGTTGTATACCTGCATCATTAACGCGGACGCGTCGAGGCTCTGAATAATCGTGACCGAGATTGTCTCGTTCACGCCGCCCTTGTTATCGAAAGTGACGGTTCCCGAGTCCTTCTCCGAGTCTGTTTTCTTCCATTCCGAAATTTCGGCCATATATTCTGTTCCGTCGAGCTTCAGCGAAAGGGCGTAGCCATTCAATCGTGCTACCATGATTGCTCCTTATTGTTGAATGAGTGATTTTGCGGTGATTTTGACGGCTGGGTAAGTCCCACCCGTAGATTGTTCAGTGAGTGCGAAATACGGCGCCACGGATTCGGGTATGGCGGCGTCGGATTCGACTAGACCGGTCATTGCGAGGTAAACAGCGTTGTCAAGTTCGTCTGTTGCTTGCTCTTCAGACTTCCACGGCGCCGTGATGATAGTCACAGTCCATGTAATTTCCCATGCCCCGTAGGTTGATGCCGGGGCGACGTTCTCAAGCTCAAGAAATGCTGTTTTCTCTTTCAAGACCGGTGGCGGGCACCGAAACACGCGAAAATCTGGCAAGGCAACTTCAATAGCGGCCTTGATCTGCGAGCGGTCTTGCATGACGCTCACGCGAACCCGCCTCCTACATAGGGCGCGAGTATCGGGTACGCGGCTTTGAGTGGGTCGCGTGCGAGCCGGACTGGCGCGGCGTCACCGAAAGGTGAAAGGACACCGCCCGGCGCGCCGCGGCGTGTGTGAAGTTCGCGTGCTACTTCCACGGTTGCGTATTCGAGCACCTTCACGGGCACTGTCGAGTTACCCACGTATCCGGTTGTCAGTTCGACGGCCTGATCTGCCAAAATAGCTAGCGTTGCCGTGTCGGTTTCGCTCATGTCCGCTGTGTAGTAAACGGACTGCGTGAGTTCGTTCGTTACAGTGGCCAAAAGGTTAGCGCGTGTTTCGGGTGTCATTTTCAGCCCGCCGGGGTGAGCTTGACCGGGAGAATACCCGCCGTATCCGGGACATAGTGCGCGGCGTAGCCGTAAATCGCGAAGTCCTTGGAAAGATTGAGCGCCGTTTCATCCTGAAGTCGGAAGGGTGCGCCGGGCGCTTCTTGAACCACGAGGGCATCGGAGGAATAGAAAGCGATCGTATCCTTGCCGGGCGCGATCGAGACCGGGAGTGTCGCGAAGGAGCCGGAAAGCGATGGGATCGAAATCGTTCCCTGAGAGCGATCGGGTGCGTTCTTGAATTTGAGCGCCTTCGGGGATTCTTCAAGGGTCGCAAGATACTTGAAAATTTCGGGCGATACCGCGATGCCTTCGAGTAGCATGTCGGAATCTTCAAAATATTGTGCCGCATCAATGAAAAGAGCAATGAGGTCATTCACAGTGAGGGCAGTTCCGGCCTTCTTCGGATCAAGTTTGGTCTTTTCAAGCTGTGAAGTGACCGTGGCGGCGAATAGCTCCTTGGTCGCGTTTTCAATCGACGCGGCATAGTGGACAGCCATTCGAGAGAAAAGTGTGGAGAGGTATTGTGCGCTGCCACGTTCGATCTGCTGAAGCGTGACGCGGGCCGCGCCGCCGAAGGTATTGACCGGGGCGTTACCCGTGGTGAGGGTGATCTTGCCGAATGGGAGATCAGCGCCTTCAGTGCCTTGCTTCTGCACGACGATAGAATCCTCACCAAACTGTGGGAACTCGATGCTCATTCCATTCTTCGGGAGATCGAAAGTATGAGTGAAAAGATTAGTGAGGCGCATTTTCGCGGTCATGCGATCGACAACACGATCAACCCAAGCCGGGCGATTTGTCTTATCGTCGGCCGTGGTGATACCCGAATAGGAACGGCGAGCGAGTTCTTCATCACCGACGACGGCCTTCACGAACTCGCCGTAGGATCGGAAATTGAAATCCGTCTCAGGTGTTTGTGGTGTGAGTCGATCCGTGAGGGTCGAGAATTGGCGCTCTAGCCGGTCAACTGCGGATTCGAGTCCCTGAATCACGGCTGAAGTTGTGGAATCAATCGGGGTTGCGTCTGGTGCTTCAACAGTCATTGGTGTTTCCTTTCGGTTTCTGATTGAAATGATTTCGGTTTGCGGATATGCGGGAAAAGTAACGAGCGATACTTCATCGATCTGGATAGACCGCTGGATAATCTGTACCGTTTCTTCGGTCTGTGTAATCTCTGGGTCTGCTAGCTGTCTGAATCCGATAGAAAGACCTGAGATAGCACCGTCTCGAATGAGTGTCGCCGCGTCGATACCTGAAGCAGTTTTCGAGATTCGGCCGGTGATATAAAGCCCGTCCGACTCTGAGCGCGTATCAATCACTAGGCCGATAGTTTCGAGGTGTTCTAACCTGAGTTTCACGCCGGTTTCTGCGAGTGTGATAGCTTCTTGTGGGATTTTCTCGAAATAGCCGGGCGCGATTTCGGAAAACACGTCGTAGGGGACTGCTAGCGCGTCGAACTCGAAGCCGGTAGCGGTTTCTTCAACCGCTCGTGTTGTCAAACTAATTGACCGTGTTTCCAATTTGATCTCCTTGGCTATTGAGTGGTTCGAGTCCTTCGGAGGCGCGTACCTCAGACACTGTTAAAAATCCCGCTTCAATAGCGGTCTTATATGCCGCGTAGCGCGTCGAAGTGTCGGTACGTAGCAAACCTTCGAGGTTGAATCGGCAGGTGTTCCCGCGAGGGGTGAGCTTGTCAAAGGCTTCTTCAATTTCGCGAATGTACGCCATGACCGTGTAGCGCAAAAACGTGAGTTCGTCCTGCTCCAAATTCGCGTAGGTTTGTGTGCCACCATCGGGCGATGCCAGCATGAGACGGGCTGGTATTCCGAACATGCGAGCGACGGCGATGGTATCTGCCTGTTGGTTTTCGAGGAATTGCAGTTCTGAAGGGCTAAGCAAAATCGGCTTGAACGATAGACCAGAGCCGAGGACAGCGATTCCATTCCCCGGTGTCATTGAAGCGTTCGCGTCGGCCTTGTATTGCGCGGCCTGTTGCTGCGTCAAAACCTGATCGGTCGAGAGGATTCCGGTCGGCCTTCCGCTCTGGTTCGTCCAATTCGAGGCGTAGCGGGTAAGCGCTATTGCTCCTTCGATACGTGCTTGGCACGCTTGAATCGGGCCAAGGCCAAGCGCTTCACCCGGTATGTGATTGAGTCGAAGGTGAATGATCTCGGAGGGCTTGATTTGAGATCCGTGCCATGAATAGGTACGTGAGCCGAATTTGTCGATGGATACGGCAACGGTTTGAGGATTCAGCACCTCAACGTTGTAAACATTGCCACCGCGATTTCTGCGTAAGCGCCAGTACGCATTTCCTCTGAGTGCGAGAGATTGGACGGTCTCAGCGAGAAAGGCGCCTTGGCTCATTTCGGTGTATGGTTGAGCCACAATCGCGGGGGCAATGTTCAGCTTATCCGTCCCGCGCCACACGTCGAGAGTGAGCTGACGCACTGCCACTTCGAGGATTGACACGGCACGATAAACAGAATCCAGCGTCCGAGGGTCGCGTGATACTTGCGCCCGCGCTATCGCAACGTCGAGCGGCGCGGCCGCTACTGGAATAGACTCAACCCCGGTAGAGCGGGTTAAGATTCCAAGTGACTTTGCGAAATTCTCGAATGCCTTCATGGCTAGAATGATGCGCCGTTACACGGGTCGGATCGAGCCAATTCAACGAACTGTAATAAATAGTCAACGGTGTGTCAGAAAATCTGGATAACCGGGGCGCTAAGCCGTGTAGCGGCCGCGTGCTGAGCGAGCACCGTAGCGCGTAGCGCGTCTACTGGGCCGGTTGATTTCGCGGCGTCGATTACGCGCGCTTTCGAGCTTGAACGCAACACCGCGTGTTTAATCGCTTCGGCTACTTCGCTATTGCCGTCGTGGGTCAATGTGCCTTCCCTTAGC
Source organism: Arcanobacterium sp. (ex Cirak et al. 2026) (assembly GCF_053585065.1). Lineage (NCBI taxonomy): Bacteria > Bacillati > Actinomycetota > Actinomycetes > Actinomycetales > Actinomycetaceae > Arcanobacterium > Arcanobacterium sp. (ex Cirak et al. 2026). Next base: position 89,504 of record NZ_JBQJCE010000005.1, on the reverse strand, counting down.
CGGTCTGCGAAAGACTGGCACGCGGCCTGATACTCACCCCAAGAATAAATTTCAGTAGGTACTTCGTTTTCTAGTTCTTGGATCACGGTCTGATTCGGGCCGGACGCGTCGGCCACGATAGCCCGATAGCCTTTCGCCGCGAGCTTGCGCAGTGCTGGGCGTAGCCACTGTGTACCGGGCGCGGTCGCCGCGATCGCTGTAGCTGGGTCGCCGTCGTCGTCAAGCCAACCGGCCGCGATAGTCGCACTAGTACCATCCAGGGCGATATCCCACGCGATCGCGATATCTTCTGGGCGGGACGGGCGTGGCCGCTCTTTCGGTGCTGATTGTGGGTCGAAATTCCACCTGAGCGAGTCCCACACTGCCAAATCGTAGGCTGTTTCTACCGTGTCGGTTCCTAAGTTCAAGTACGATCGTCGCCAATCGCCAAGGCTAGAGTCTGCGCCTAGGTCTCTGATTTTGCGGGCGGTCTGCGTGTATCCGATAGCCGGGTGGAAAGCCAACGTGTCGTCGCCGTAGGGGTCACTGTCTGCGAGTTCTTCGTCCGCGCTCCACTCAAAATAAGCAATCTTGGATTCTGGGTCATTCACGGCCGCGCGCCCCAAAGCGATTTTGTCATTAAGCCATGTCGAAGCGCCTGTGCCGCGGGTCGAGAAAATCCATAATTGTGAGTTAATCACCGTGAGGAACGTCGGCTTAATCGCGGCTTCGATTTCTTCGCCCTGCGCTTGGCTGAACGCCCACGCTTCGTCGACTGACGCTAGGGTATTGCTATCGCCGTGACCTGCTGAAGCGGTCGGGGCGAACGGTGCGAGCGTCGAGCCGGTCGCATTAAAGCGTAGTAGTTCTGAGCCTTTACCGCGATTCACTTTGAACCGCTTTTCCAAGTCCACGGGTGGAACATCGTCAACTATCTTTTTCCAACGCTTGCCCGCGTCCTTGCCGGTCTGAGCTGTCATGACCGCTATGTGGTCTTTGAATGCGAGTAGCCGGTGGGTATGAATCGCGCCCATGAGGTCAGATTTCCCGGCCTGACGTGGAACTGTCACGATTACTGTTTCATATCGCCAAGCGCCTGGGTTCGTCGGGTCAAGTTCGCAAGCTACGTCTGCTACTTGTCGTTGCCACGGCATGAAAGCCCGGCCACGTACTGCGAGTGATACCGCGTCAGCGACGCCGCCCAAAGTCGGGTTAGACGGATTCCTCTTGGTTGCGTACTTCGCTTGTCCCTTCTTCATGCTAGCGCGGCTTTCGTGAGCGATTCGATCACCTCAGCGAGCGAGTCAAACGCGCCGCCCGTCTCTAGCTTCGGTTCGGGTAGTTTGTCGAGTGTTTCAAAAAGTTGCTTCGTCATTTGAGTCGTGGCCACGGTGAGCTTTTGAGCCTGTAGACCACGGTCAACGGCGCGCGCGGAATGCTTCAGCGTCTCACCGATAGCACGGTACTTACCGACGAGCATACCGGCTTCTTGAAGGCTAGCGAGAGTGTCAATCACAGCGGCTTCGATAGCGCCAACTGCGTGAGACTCATTGCCAGCGGGGACTATCTCAAATAGTGGTTGAGCACTCATTAGCTTTTCTTTTCGTTTCGTAGATTTTTTTCGTTGTTCGTGTGTTATTTCTTGTTTTGTCCCGTTTTACTGAGCGTTCGGGGGGAAATTTCAGGTGGGGGCGCGTCTGGGAGCGGCCTAGACTTTCAAAAAAACCGAGTATCAATCTGCCTTGCTCTTGGTCTGTCCTGCTTTGGTGGTGCTGCGCCCCGTGACGTGTTGCAATGAAGGTGCGCCGGGCGAAGATTCGCGATGTTATCGCTTCCTCCATGCTTGCGCGGTACAACGTGATCGATCGTGAACGATTGCGGGTCTGGGTAGCGCAATGCGGGATTGATTAGCTCATGACATAGCCAGCACTCGAAGCCGTAATGATCAGCGACTAACTGCCGTAGAGCGGCGATCTTCTTTCCGCCTTGCCACTTACTCACAGTGCTAACTCCAGCTCTGCCACTGACTCCCACACCTGAGCCATAGTGTCCCTCAGCATGTCTCCGAAGTCCTCAATCCGTGACGACTCGACAGTGCCAGCCATATCCCGCTCAATAGTGTGATAGGCACCGATAAGGCAAGACTGCAAGTGTGCAATCCTTGCTCCTTGCTTCGTGTACCCTCTGCCCATTGAATGCGCTACACGCATTCTTGCTTTTTCTAGTGTTGTGCTCATGATGCGAACTTCCTTTTGAGTATGGCGATAGCCGCCGAGGCTACATCGCCGCCAGTCTGCTTGATCGTCTTTGCTATCTCATGCTTGACTGCATTTGCTCTTTGCTCCTGCTGGGCTTGCTCTTGCAAGCGCTGGAGCTTGATAGCCCTGCTGCGGGCTTCCTTATACTCATTGCTCATGTGAAGGTCTGCCTGAACGCGGGGAGCCGCGTTCGAGACTCCCCCGTAAGGGGGGCGAAGGTTTGCACTGAGTTCCGCATGGAGGGAACCGCGAGATTTAGCGGGTTTGAAGATCGTTGCCCTCTGATTCAGGGTAGCGAGTCGGCGGTAAGTGGCGCGGCGGCGTTCGACTGCGCGGGCGTCAGCTTCGGGGCGGGCACCATTGATAAGCTCAACGAGTGCCGATTTGATAATGCGAATGAAGGAAGGTGCAGGGGAACCCGCAATAATCCCGCCCCGTGTCCACTCGATAATGCCAAGCTCTTCAAGCAAGACAAGGCACCTTCGAGTCCAGCGCTCAGAGAGTCCGCCGGTGGATTCCGATATTTGATACGCGGTAACTGCGCCTTGAGCCGAACCATCAGGTAGGCGGTCTGAGAGCGCTCTCAGCACGGTTCGCACCGCCTGATATTTTCTTCCCTCACCGAGTGGCCCCCACCCGGCGCGTGAAAGTGACCGAATGAGGGCCGGTGTTGGCCAGTAAGCCGAAGGCGTTGTGCTACTCATTGTCGAAGTCCAGCATTTTCGAGTTAATCGTGACGATAACGGACATTTGAACGAGAATGAGCGCGGCTAGTCCGCGAACTTCCCACAGCGGCGAAAATGTCACGAGGAAGAACATGCAAACGAGAACAACGATGTTCACAACCTGCCACCAATTGATTTTCACTTCTTGCCAACTTTCTTTATGTCGGTTCGGTACTGAGCGCCGAAGGGAGGGAGCGAGACGCCGTGAGCCGCCAACGCGTTGAGGTCTCGAATAGTCCAATTGCGAATCCCTGCGAGCTTTGCGTAGAACGTTCCGCGCTGAACGTGAATAACCGCGGCCATATCGTCCGCCGTTTCGCCCGTGTAAGCCATGTGCGCCTTGATTGAGCGCTGAATCAATAGTGTGTAACCATCCATGCCGCTAACTTACAGCGTGTAAGTAATACATGCAAGTCATTTTGTAAGTAAAGCCGACAAAGCGCGCGTATTTCCTTGATGTTTGCGCAGACATATAGACATTTTGTCTATATGTGTTACAGTCTGTTTTATGAGTGTGAATGTATTGGGACGGAATTTACATAGCGTGGTAGCTGAGAATATCCGCGCTGAATCTGCACGTAGGCTTATCAAGCAAGCGGACTTGGCTAAGGCGCTTGGAATGACAACCGGTGGTATTGCCCTTAAATGGAATGAGCGTCGCCGTTGGACTATTGACGATATTGAAGCGGTCGCAAACGTGCTCCACATTGAGCCGTTCGAGCTTCTAAAGCGAAACAGTGGCCAACCGAAGTTGACCGCCGTTCCTGATCGGTACACCGCCAGGGACTTGAACCCTGAACCCTCTGATTAAGAGTCAGATGCTCTGCCAGTTGAGCTAGCGGTGCTCGTTGGTTGGTTTCGATTACCTCGCAACGAAGAAATACTTTAGGCGGATTTTTTCGTGAATGCAAATTCGTTTAGTTGTTTTATGGTGTGACCTCACGCACATCAACTTTTCTGGGGTGATTCGAGGAATGAAGAGCTACTGGAGTGAACAAACGCTAGACTTGGATCGAATTGGCCAAAACAAAGGGAGGCAACGTGGCAAGACCGATCGTCACACTGGCAACTGCAGAGGAATTTCCAAATCTTGATTCGGATGATCAAAATTTGCCAGACGCTCTCCGGGAGCGCGGGTTTGAGCCTCGTATTGCGGTGTGGAATGATCCTTCGGTGAATTGGGCGGAAGCTGGAACCGTTGTTGTTCGTTCGACTCGTGACTATGCGCGTGACCCAAAGGGGTTCATTGGATGGGCAAAATCCTTGCCGCGTGTGTTTAATTCTCCGTGGGCGATGGAATGGAATTTGGATAAGCATTACCTCAAGGGGCTGCATGAGGCGGGTCTGCCAACGATCCCTACTGTATGGCTTGAGCCGCAGCAGAAGCTCTCGAAGCAGCAGATCCACTCGCGTTTCCCTGCCTGGGGTGATTTTGTGGTGAAGCCGGCAGTTTCTTCCGGTGGCCGTGGAACTGGCCGTTATACGGCAACGGATGCGAAGTCGCGCGCTGAGGCAATTCTTCATGCGCAATACGAGCTTGAACGTGGTCGCACTGTGATGGTTCAGCGTTACTTGTCGGAGATTGATAGCTCTGGTGAGTCCTCGCTGATCTATTTCAACGGTTTGGCATCACATCAGGTAGAGAAAGCGGCAATGTTGCATCCGCGTTACCGCGCGGCAATGGATTCCTCGATCGCTGACGAGGTTGTGAAGGCTGCGAAGCCAACTGAAAAGTACTGGCATTGGGGTGAGCGGATCCGCCAGGCTCTCCATTCGGAGTTGCGTAAGTTTGCTGGTCACGATGAGATCTTGTTGTTCAATCGCGTTGATCTTGTTGAGGGTGGTCCGGAGTCTTCTGAAGAGTTCTACGTCATGGAGATCTCGCTTATTGATGGCTCACTTTACTTGGGGTCGAACGATGAACATTTGAATCGCTTTGCTGATGCGATTGAGGTTCGTGCGTTTGATCACTGAGGCCTGTTATTGGGAGGAAATCGGGGTAAGTGAGGTGTATCACTTACCCCGATTTCGCTCGCAAGGGTTCCACTGATATAGTTGTTCTTCGTTCCCAGTGGGAAACATGGTGGCTGTAGTTCAGCTGGCAGAACGCCTGGTTGTGGTCCAGGAGGTCGCGGGTTCAAGTCCCGTCAGCCACCCCAGAATAAAATCCCGGCATTCACTTTTCAGTGAATGCCGGGATTTTATCGTGTGAACATACTGAGTGCGCGCTACGCGCACAAGGAGTCCACACCTGAATATGCGCCCCTTGTGGCGTTAACGTGTTAGTGGCGTTTGTGAGCCTGTTCGGCTCGTGTACGTGTGAGGTCTGCAAGAACCTTTGCCGCTTCGTCGCGTGCCTCGTCAGATGTCGGGCCTTCGTCCTGTGGCATCAAAACTGCACGGTAGTAGCGAAGTTCATCGATCGAGTCGTAGATGTCGCCAAGAGCCTGGTGATTTCCAGACTTTTCAGGTGCAGCAAAATATGCGCGAGGGAACCAGCGTTTGGCGAGTTCCTTGATGGATGAGACATCGATAATGCGGTAGTGGAGGTAGTCGACCAGTGTGGGCATGTCCCGGTAGAGGAACATGCGATCAGTGCCAACCGAATTGCCGCCCAGCGGAGCCTTGCCTTTTTCAACGAAACGAGAGATGTACTCGATTACTTTGGCTTCGGCATCGGCTATCTCGAGACCCTCATCCCACTTGTTGATGAGTCCAGTGACCGTGTGCATATTGCGCACGAAATCGTTCATGTTCTCGACAGAGCCGGGAGTTGGTTTGATGACGAGGTCGAGGCCTTCGTCAAGCGGGTTGAGCTCGGAATCTGTGACGACGACGGCGATTTCCACCAGAGCGTCTTTTTCAAGATCAAGCCCTGTCATTTCGCAATCGATCCAAACAATAGGTGTGTTTTGTGCAGGAAAATTACTCACGCCACTCATTTTACCAGCCGTCAGTGCCCCCATCCGGATTCGAACCGGAAACCTGCAGATTAGAAGTCTGTTGCTCTATCCGTTGAGCTATGGAGGCGTAGTAGCAAGTGTAATGGGAGAGAGGCGGTAGCTGAAAGTTGGGCGGCGAGTCGCCAACACTAAAACGGCGAAATTGCCTGCGAAAAAGCCGCGTCGGACCCCGCAAGTGTGAGTATTTTCAAGCATAATAGAGGCTGTGAATGCTGTATCAAATTCGGATCTTGTCGCCCTGGTTGAGCGTACTGTGGAAGCGCTAAATGGAGTTTCTTTACCTTTGGACATGCCTGGTACTCGAGAATTGGACACCATGCGTCGCCAACTACTTGCGCAACTTGAATCACGAATTTTGCCGCATATGCGTCACTCACAAGTCCCCACCATCGTCGTCGTTGGAGGGTCATCCGGAGCGGGGAAGTCGACTCTCTTCAATTCTGTTCTCGGTGAGGAACTGAGCGAGGCGGGTGTTCTGCGTCCAACGACACGCACACCAGTGATTGCAGTTCATCCAAGTGATTTTGCGACGATGACGCGTCATGGCATTGGTCATTATGGCAAGTTTGTGCGTGCCGACGGCGGTATCCCAGGTATTGCGTTCATTGATGCCCCTGACCTGGACTCTGTTGACGAATCCAACCGTGAACTTTCAGCTCGTTTGATGGACTCAGCAGATCTGTGGGTTTTCGTCACGACTGCTTCTCGATATGGCGATTCTGTGGCGTGGTCAGCACTCGAAGCTGCACGCCAACGAGGAATTACGGTGGCGGTGATCCTGGATCGCGTTCCCGAACGAGCACTGGTTGCTGTTCGCGCTGATCTCACCCAGCGCATGGCGAAGATGCATCTCGAAGATTCACCTCTGTTCGTTATCCCTGACCAAGGGCCTCACGAAGGCTTGTTACCCAGTGATGTTGTGGCGGAGTTCCGTGGGTGGCTCGAAACAATTGCACAACGTCGTATGGGTCAGACACTGGTTGATCGCACTACGGCTGCGACTCTTCCGCAGTTGCGTTTAGATCTCAACACATTAGCTGAAGCTGTTGAGATGCAGTCGAATGCGATCGTTGATTTGAAAGATAAGGCGAGGGAAGCGACCGCTGCTCCTCTCGAAAAACTGGCAACGAATATTGAACATGGACGTTTTGGACGTGGCGCTCCGACGACGTCGTGGCTCTCGCTTGCCTCAACTGGAGGCCCGTTGGCATCGCTCGTTGCGCATCGTACGCCAAGGCTTTTTGCGCGTCGCAAGCGCACAGACCGTGACAATGCCATGGCGGCCATTTTTGATGCGGTTCTGTCGTCGGCTCGTGTGGCGCTTTTACAAGGTATTCTCGCGGCGCGTGCCAATGCGCAGGTCGCCTGGCAAGAAGACATGGCTAACCTTGAAGAATATGCGCGATCAGCGTCGGCAAATGTGGATCCTGAGGCGATCGCTGACCGGACACTGTCAGCGTGGTCTCGTGATTTGCGCGAGTCGGTGACGGGGGATAACCCCTGGCTGTCCGCGATTGGTAACGCGGCGCTTGTTGGTGTCGCCGCAGGCGGAGTGACCGGCGCACAAAAGGCTGCCGAGGAGCTTGGGCTCGTGGAAGAAGTTGATCATGCCCGTGCGTCGTTGGCTCTCCATGTGCGTGAAGCCATCGTGGACGTCGGGCAGGCGTTCGCCCACGCGTTGGATGAAATTTCGGTGGGCGATGCGCGATCACTCCGGTTGCGAGCCAGTGAACTGTTGGATGTTGAGCATATGGTTGAGAGGGCATGATGAGTAAAGAAATTGTTGCGGAACTCAGTGATCGTCTCAGGCGATTACAGGTGGCGGTGAACTCTGGCGGAGAATTCTTCGATCCATTTGTTTCAGCTCGCGCACAAGACGATCTCCGTCGCGCCGAGGAAAGGATGGAACTTGGTGCTGGGTTGACGGTTGCTGCACTCGTTGGGGGAACTGGTTCGGGTAAATCAACGATGTTCAATGCGATCACTGGCCTGGATTTTGCCGATGCCGGCGAACTCCGGCCGACTACGGAGCGTGCGGCTGCGTGCACATGGAACGCAGACTCACACGTGCTTCTCGATTACCTCGAAGTGAGCGAGGATCGACGCATCGATCATGGGTCGATCCTCACGGCAGGTACGGATCGTCTTGATGGACTGGTGCTTCTTGATCTTCCAGACCATGATTCAGTTGCGATTGGCCATTCCGTGCTCGTTGAGCGACTTGTTCCCATGGTTGATTTGCTAATTTGGGTTCTGGATCCGCAGAAATACGCGGACGAAGTGCTTCATCGCGGGTATCTGTCCGCATTGACGGCGCGTGCTGACTCAATGATCGTTGTACTGAACCAGATTGATACTGTTCCGGAGTCGGGTAAAGCCGCGCTCGTTGCCGATGTCAAGGCATTACTTGAACGTGATGGTCTTCCAGACGTTCCCGTGCTGACGGCGTCTGGCTTGCATGGGCAGGGTGTTGATGACATTCGACAGCGGTTGGAAGTAGCTGTTGCAGCGGATTCGGTTTCTGCGAGAACGGCGTCGGCAGAACTTGATGCGATTGCTTTGCGCCTTCGTTCGAATTTGGGTGAATCAGAACCGAGCCTGGAAATGGAAGCCATCGAATCGATCTCGGATCGGATCGTTCGTGCATCGGGTGTGGGTGCCGTCGTTGAATCTATCCGTGATGCCAAGGGTCTGACTGATTCCGCGTTGGTCGTTCCGGAACAGCCGTCAAACACCATGGTGGCTGCGATTCGCGATACTTGGTTGGCGCACGTTCGTGAGGGACTGCCCATAGCGTGGCAAGAAGCTGTGAGTGCTCAGGTAGCGAGCCCCGAGAGGCTACGTCGCGCAATTGGTGGGGCATTGCGTTCGGTGCCGTTACCGTCAATCAGTCGGGTTCCCTCGCTCATTCTCATTGCTTTTGGGGTATTATGCGCTATTGCCGGAATCGCGGTTGCGGCTCGCGGCATTCCTTTCGACGACACTGTTTCCCGAACTGTGACGGCGTTAGTGGGCATCGTTATTTTTGTGGTCTGTTGGTGGTGCGCGAAGCGACGTTTAGCGCACCATGCTCGTGTGGCTGCGGAGCATTATGAAAATGAGGTGCATCAGGCAATTGTCGACGTTACGCGCGAAAACCTTGTTAATGGTGCAGATACCCTTATTCAACGTCATCGGGATACGCGCGAAGCTCTGAGTTTCTCCTTGCGAGGATAAGAGTTTTCCACACGTTGCACAAGTGCCGCCTTTTTCCACAGAAGAGGCGGCACTTGAGTTTTCTCTCGCTCTGAAAATCCACACTTGTGGTATCCACCAAGAGATAAAGGAGAGACAATGTCTAACGACACTATCGTGGCAATTCGAGGTTTCGCTGCTGCTGATCCTCAAGTATTCACTAATGCGGTTGATCCCGAATCAGGGGAAGGGTACGAACGGCAGTGCACTGTATTTCGTATCGGTGTGACACCCTCGTACTATTCGTCGGCCTCGAAGGAATTCCGAAATGGAATAACATCGTGGTATACCGTGAGAACTTATGGGACGCTCGCACAAAATGTTGCTGAATCGGTTCGCCGGGGAAGTGCATTGATGGTTCGGGGGCGTTTGAATATTCGGCAATACACGGATAATGAGGGTAATCCTCGCCAGGAGAACGTGATTATTGCAGACGGCGTCGGGCTTGACCTCAACTCGGGGACAGGGCATTTAATCAAGCGTCGGCGAGATCCCCTCCCTGCGGTTGACGGAGAACCGAGTGATCGGGGTGAGGGGCGCCTCGAAGGTAGTGATAGCGAACACCCAGGAGATAGTGAACTTTGCCAACAAGAGTCCTCGGGTGTACATGGCAAGGATAAAGATTTCGCTGGAAATCTTGCGCAGGTTTAACAGACTGTGGGAGTAGCGTTGCTAGCCACTCCCACACGCGAATCACCAGAGTTCACGTGGCCAGAATCTCCCAAGAATTCGCGGTTTCGAGCTGGGATAAGCTGTGATTTTTCGCTAGTGTGAGAAGCGAGAGTATTCCGCGAAACGATGAGTGGAGAAAAGTGGCTGAATTTATTTACACGATGAGCCGCGCCCGCAAGGTAGTGGGCGACAAGGTGATTCTTGACGACGTCTCGATGTCGTTTTTCCCAGGTGCCAAGATCGGCATGGTGGGTCCTAATGGTGCTGGAAAGTCAACGATCTTAAAGATCATGGCTGGGCTTGATGAACCGTCTAACGGTGAAGCTCGTCTGTCGCCTGGTTATACCGTGGGTATCCTCCTGCAGGAACCGCCGCTGAATGAAGGAAAGACCGTCCTGGAGAATGTCCAGGAAGGCATGGGTGAGATGTTCCAGAAGGTGCAGCGTTTCAACCAGATCGGTATTGAAATGGGTGAACCGGATGCTGATTTCGATGCGTTAATGGAAGAAATGGGTAAGCTCCAAAACGAGATCGATGCTGCGAATGCATGGGATCTTGATTCGCAGCTCCAGCAGGCGATGGATGCATTACGTTGTCCGCCGGGTGACATGCCGGTGAATGTTCTTTCCGGTGGTGAGCGCCGTCGCGTTGCGTTGTGCAAGTTACTTCTTGAAGCGCCAGATCTGTTGTTGCTTGACGAGCCAACGAACCACTTGGATGCAGAGTCTGTGCTGTGGCTCGAACAGCATCTTCAAAAGTACCCCGGCGCAGTGATCGCCGTAACCCACGATCGTTATTTCCTCGATCATGTGGCGCAGTGGATCGCCGAAGTTGATCGCGGACATCTTTACCCCTATGAGGGTAACTACTCGACTTATCTCGATACCAAGGCTGCACGTCTGGAAGTCCAAGGGAAGAAGGATGCAAAGCTCAAGAAGCGGCTCAAGGACGAACTTGAATGGGTCCGTCAGAGTGCAAAGGGGCGCCAGGCAAAGTCCAAGGCTCGATTGGCTCGATACGAAGAGATGGCCGCCGAAGCTGAATCCCAGCGGAAGCTCGATTTCGAAGAAATCCAGATTCCGCCGGGGCCGCGTTTGGGTAACGTCGTCCTTGAAGCAACCGATCTAGAAAAGGGTTTCGATGGACGTACTCTGATCAAGGATCTGTCATTCTCGCTACCGCGAAATGGCATCGTGGGCATCATCGGCCCTAACGGTGTTGGAAAGTCGACCTTGTTCAAGACAATCGTTGGAATCGAACCACTCGATGCAGGTAATCTCAAGATCGGTGAAACAGTTCAGCTGTCCTACGTGGATCAGAATCGCGCAGGAATCGACCCTGAAAAGTCCTTGTGGGAAGTTGTTTCTGACGGTCTTGACTACATCCAAGTCGGTAACGTCGAAATGCCTTCACGGGCTTATGTTTCGGCGTTCGGTTTCAAGGGTGCTGATCAGCAAAAGAAAGCAGGCATCCTTTCGGGTGGAGAACGTAACCGTCTCAACTTAGCCCTGACTCTCAAGCAGGGCGGAAACTTGATCCTGCTGGACGAACCGACGAACGACCTCGACGTTGAAACTCTTGGTTCACTCGAGAATGCGTTGCTGAACTTTGCAGGTTGTTCCGTGGTCATCACGCACGATCGTTGGTTCCTTGATCGCGTTGCCACCCATATTCTTGCATGGGAAGGTACCGAAGAGAATCCTGCTGCGTGGTACTGGTTCGAAGGAAACTTCGAGTCATACGAGAAGAATAAGGCTGAACGCCTTGGCCCGGATGCGAACCGTGCTGGAGCTCAAGTCTACCGAAAGCTTACTCGCGACTAACGCACAGCGAATGGCTCTCACATGTGGGGGGTGAAGAATGGCGAGAATAAATTCTCGCCATTCTTCACCCCCCCCACATCATCTTCGTGATTTATGGCGAACCATGCCCTCTTGAGTCATCGTTGCCACATGATGCTTATGCTGGAAGAACTTGGCGATTGTCAAGCCGCGCCCGCCTTGGGCGGAAGGTGACGTGAGCTCAGCTAGTATCCAATCGGACATGTCGACCTCACGGTGCCACCAAATCTGGTGATCGAGAGTTGCCAAAGACAGCGCCGGATCTAACCAGAACATTGAGTGCATCCGCATGATAGGTTCGAGCATGAACTGATCAGTGGCGTAGGCTAGAAGCGCTCGCTGAAGTGTTTGAGAAGCTTGTGGCATCGGCGATCGGAGCCGGAACCAGATGAGGTTCGGTTCTGAGGTCTGTGGTGCAGAACGTAGCCATAAGGGCTGTTGAACATGACGGATATCGACAGCATTTGTTGAATTGAAGGTTCGTGCAATCGGAAGGTCAAGGTTTGCAAAGAAATCAGTCGACGAGCCGAGCCGTTCAGGATCTGGAGCCACCGGCGTCGGCGATTCATACTCAACTCCAGGCTGAACTTCCTGGAATGATGCACGCGCGTTGAAAATCGTTTTCCCGAATTGTGACGCCTGAATAATACGCGTGGAGAATGATCGTCCGTCGAGGATTTCTGCCACGTCAAACTGGATAGGCTCTTCTAAAACTCCGGGGCGTAGGAAAGCAGCTGTCATCGAGTGGATTTGTCGGCCAGATTCCGCGGGTTTGAGGGTTGCTTGTGCAGCCACAACAGCTTGCGCAAAAACTTGCCCACCGTAGACTCTGCCAGTGACCTGATGTAAATTCGTCCCTTCAAAAGAACGAAAAGAATTCTGACGCAGGCGAAGGGTTCGCAGCACTGAGCCAAGGGGCTCAGCAGTGGTCGTCGGCATTGGGATAAAGGTAGCCATATTCTCTCCAATCGTCATCGTTAACACTAGCGTCAAATTTGTGTGGACGAATCTCAAGAAAACTGTCTTCGATACTGCAAGATTTTGCAATTCTTGGCATGATTAAGGCAAGGATCAGTGAAGTTCCACAATTAGGAGTCAATATGGCCTCTCGCGAGAAATTAATTTCATTGGCGAACGCGTATCGTGTCGCCACAGAATACTGGGATTTTGACGGAAATCTTACCCAGGTTGAGGATGAGACCCTCGCTGCTGTGTTGGCTGCGATGGGGGTCGATACCTCGTCAGATGCAGCTGCTGATGCTGCGTTGAAGAATAAGGACGAGGCTCCTTGGCGACAGATCCTTCCCACCTGTACGGTAGCTCGCGATGATCAAGATTACTCGGTGTTCGTTCACGTTCCAGATGGGTGGGCAGTCAAACTTGAGGCATACCTCGAAGACGGTTCAACCATCACTCTGCCACAGGTCGAGGATTTTACTCCAGCACGAAATATCGATGGTCACATGATTGGTCAGGCGCGTTTCCTTGTTCCCGCAGGAACGCCCACCGGCTATCACACGCTTCACGCGGAAGTGTCATTCGCTGATTCCGAAATTCGCCACGACTCCGCTCCACTCATCGTGACGCCAGCACGCCTCGATAATTCCGCTCTTGATGAGCGCCGCTCGTGGGGAATGATGGCACAGCTGTACTCCGTGCGTTCAAAGGCGTCATGGGGTTTGGGCGATACTCGTGACCTTGCAGAGATGGCTTCGACATTCGGGGCAATGGGCGCAGACTACCTGCTGGTGAATCCGCTACATGCCGCTGAACCAATCGAACCACTCGAGAATTCCCCCTATCTTCCAACCACCCGTCGATTCTTCAACCCGATGTACATTCGTCCCGAGGATATCCTTGAGGTTGCCTACCTTTCGGGGCCTGACCGGTCGCTCGTTGCGTGGGCAGGGGAGGACGTAAAAAAGTCGTCGCTGAAAAATGAGCATATTGATCGCAATGCTTCCTGGAGTGCTAAGCGTAAAGCTCTTGAAGTAATTTTTGCGGCCGGGCGTTCGCAGTCGCGCCAGCGTGAGTTTGAACGCTATTGCGAACTTGAAGGCCAAGGTCTGGCAGATTTCGCATTGTGGTGTGCCATTGTTGAAAAGTACGAGGGAGCCTTCCCCAACGAATTACGTGATATTAAATCGCCGTATGTTGCACGTGAACGCCGCGAGCTCGCTGAGCGCGTGCAGTTCTGGATGTGGTTGCAGTGGGTGATGGATTCTCAACTCGAAGCAGCCCAAAACTTGGCGACGCGTTCGGGGATGCGCTTTGGTATCGCACACGATCTCGCTGTGGGTGTGCATTCGGCGGGTTCTGATCGGTGGACGATCCCTGAAGCATTTGCCAATGGAGTTGAAGTTGGTGCTCCAGCGGACATGTACAACCAGCAAGGACAGAATTGGTCGCAGCCGCCGTGGCGTCCCGATGCTCTGGAGAAGATGGCATACTCGCCGCTTCGAGATATGGCGCGCACCGTCCTTCGCCACGCTGGCATGATTCGGGTCGATCACGTTGCTGGTTTGTTCCGACTGTGGTGGATCCCCGTTGGCGCATCTGCTGCAAAAGGAACTTACGTTTACTTCAACCATGAGGCAATGGTGGGAGTTCTCCTCCTCGAAGCTCAACGTGCGGGAGCAACCGTGGTGGGTGAAGATCTCGGTACTGTTGAGCCGTGGACCCGTGATTATCTCAAGGAACGTGGAATTTTTGGCACCTCAGTGTTCTGGTTCGAAAAGAGTGCTGATGGAATGCCACTTCCGCCTGAAAACTACCGCAGTGATGTTCTCGCCTCGGTTGACACTCACGATCTTCCGCCTGCCGCAGGTTACCTTGCCGGTGAGCATGTCGATCTGCGTGAGCGTTTAGGGCTTCTGGTTGAACCAGTGGAGAAAGTGCGAGCCGACGCAGAACTTGAGAAGGAGCAGGTTCTTCACCGTCTGCGTGAATATGGCTTGGTGGGTGAGGAACCTTCCGAACGCGAGATTGTTGAGGCGTTGCATGTTTATGTGGCGCGCACTCCAGCTCCGTTTGTCTGCGTCTCCCTCGTCGACGCCGTTGGCGAACGTCGCGCTCAGAACCAGCCGGGAACATTCAACGAGTACCCGAACTGGTGCATTCCGCTTGCCGACGGGACTGAGGAAGTCGTATTGACCGAGGAACTGCCCACGAATCCGCGATTGCAATCCCTTGTGTCGACGTTGAATGCAGCGATGGCTGAGGAAGAAGCGAAGCGTCACTGAAGGAATCAAAATGGAGCGCCCAAGGTTTGCCTTGGGCGCTCCATTTTGATTCTCTTGTTTACCATTATTTACCAGCATGTTCTGTGTGAAAAGATCGATCGCTTGGGCTGCCAATCATCAAATATGGAGAGCCTCGCGGATGTGTCAGAAAAATTTGTTCACTATTTGATGAGGTAATCAACTATTTAGCGAGTAGCACAAGGTATGGTGGAGGGGCTTTTGCTCCTGTGTTTTTAGCTGACACTGACAGTAGATCCGCATATGTGCAGGGAATTTAAATGACAATTTGCTTAATTTCTTGTGAGATTTTGCTAGGCAAGGCAAAAAGCATGTGCTACAATCATTGCGTTGGTGCTCCTAGTGGTGAGTTGGGGAGTTGCCAATGTGTCAGAAGCGTTGTAGGCTCAGCCTCCGCCGATGACAATCGCCCGGGGAAACCCGGCGGGCACGCACGTGTACGCACGGTTGAGTGTCATGAGGCGGGGAGTGGTGAGACTCCCCGCCTCGATTTTTTAATCCAATGAAAGTACACGGTATTCACTGAGCTAGAAGTAAGAAAAATTTGATTGTCATGATCGTTGAGAAATCATGCGAATCTGTTTTCCTGTAGACGAATAAATGGGGTCGGGGGGTGTGGAACTTCGCCACACACCCCGACCTCAACAGATCACGTCGCTTGATGACTCAGGCTTGAGCACGTAACTTGCCAATAGCGAACGCTGAGGGATAATCAGGCATCCGCCGCCTGCGCCTTTGCTGCGCGTTCAGCGCGGTCGACTTCCTCCGACACCAGACGCAGAAGCGCTGGTGCCGTTCCCTTATGATCAGCGAGCCACTGCTGACCACGTGCCACAATATCCTCACCAAGATCCTCGTGACCAACGAGCTTGGTGGGGAAGGTGTAGGAAATCATGTTCGACGCGATCTCAAGCGTGCGATCATTCCATACCTGCTCAAGTGAGTCGAAGTAGCGATCGACGAACGGAACCAAAAGTTCAACATCTCCACCGTCAAAACCGAGAGCCAGATTGCGCTGAACAGTATTGGGAACTTCGCCAGCGAGAATGTCATGCCAGACGCCTTCCTTGACGCTGGCGTGAGAAATCGCTGCACGCGCACGCGCAGCGCCTGCCGCGCCAGAAGCGGTATTGTCACGCTCAACGCGCTCCTTCTCAATTTCAGCTTCGCTCACGCGTCCAGCTGCTGCGAGACGTCGCAGAATCACCCAGCGGAAATTTGCATCCACTGCCAAGCCATGTGGCACATCATCTGCGTCGAGCCACCCGGCGATGCGATCAAGCTGAGTATCTGAATCTGCGAGATTTACTGCGGACATTGCAATTTGCAACTGGCGATCCGATTCGGGCTCCGTGGCATCAACAAGGGCAAACATTGCCTCAGCGACACGCGCCTTGAGTTTGGCTCTCTTGGACACTGAGGAGTAGAGGTTCGTTGCGGTCTCAAGTTGCGAAAGTAAGTAACGAAGCACGGTGCCGTGATCTTCAGTCTTGAGTGCCTCAAGCGCGAGATCCACATACTGCGATGCTGGCATTTCGCCGTCACGCGTCATATCCCACGCTGAAGCGAGAACCAATGTGCGCGGGAGTTTATCGTCGAAATCGTTGATGTGTGCTGTGGCAAATGCCAGCGAATCAGCATCCATTCGCACCTTGGTGTAGGTGAGATCGCCATCGTTGAGAAGTACGATGTCAGGACGAGTCTTGCCGACGAAATCCTCGACGGGAGTCGAATCGCCGTCGATGTCGAGCTCCGTATGAAGCACGCGAACAAGTGTGCCGTTATTGAGTGAGTATCCGCCGACGCCGATGCGATGCGGGCGCAGTGAAGCGCGTCCGTCGGTTTCTTGCGTGATCGAGAGTGCGGTGATCACGCCGTCCTCGCCAACCTCGAGTGTTGGGGATAGAGTGTTGATCCCAGATTCCTCAAGCCAGATCTTCGACCACGCCGTCAGATCGCGTCCCGAGGCCGTCTCCAGCTCCGAGA
The DNA here is from genome assembly GCF_053585065.1 of Arcanobacterium sp. (ex Cirak et al. 2026). NCBI lineage: Bacteria > Bacillati > Actinomycetota > Actinomycetes > Actinomycetales > Actinomycetaceae > Arcanobacterium > Arcanobacterium sp. (ex Cirak et al. 2026). The sequence continues at coordinate 72,586 of NZ_JBQJCE010000005.1, read as the reverse complement.
GTAGATCGGCCAGGGTAGCGTTGCCCCAGCTCATCTTCTTCAGGTACGCCGACACACCGCCAATGAAGGCGTCCCATCCGACGTAGGCAACGAGCTGCTGGAACACGGATGCGCCCTTACCGTAGGTAATACCGTCGAAGTTCACCTGGACGTCTTCGAGATCGCGGATCTCAGCGGCGATCGGGTGGGTGGATGGAAGCTGATCTTGTGCCATTGCCCACTGTTTTTCTGAAGCATTGAAGGTGACCCATGCATCTGTCCAGCGTGTGGCCTCAGCTGTAGCGACGTGGCTCATGAACTCTGCGAAGGATTCGTTCAGCCACAGATCGTTCCACCACTTCATCGTGACAAGATCGCCGAACCACATGTGAGCGAGTTCGTGCAGCACAGTCACTGCACGGCGCTCGATGAGCGCACCGGTTGCGCGTGAACGGAAGACGTAGTCATCCAGAATTGTCACGCAACCTGGGTTTTCCATCGCGCCAGCGTTGTACTCAGGAACGAAGATCTGATCGTACTTACGGAAGGGATAATTCACATCGAAAGCGTCCTCGTAGAAGTCGAGTCCGGCCTTGGTGATGTCGATAATTTCTTGCCAGTCAAGAAAGTCAGCCAGTGATGCGCGTGCGTACACACCCATGGGAATGACGCGACCATCGCGTGATGTTGCTGTGTCTTCGCCACCCACATATGGGCCAGCGACGATCGCATTGAGGTAGGAGGAAATTTTCTCCGTCGGTGTGAAATCATAGCGAACAGTGTCAGCATCAACCTCAATTGGGTCTGGAGTCGGGGAAACCGAGAACACTCGCCAGCCCTTCGGAGTGCGGACCGAGAACTCGAACTGTGCTTTCAGATCTGGCTGTTCGAAATCAGCGAATACGCGTCGCGCGTCCGGAACCTCGAACTGGGAGTACAGGTAGACTTCACCGTCGGCTGGGTCAATTGTGCGGTGCAACCCTTCACCAGTGTGCGAATATTCCATTGTTGCGTCAACAACGAGGGTGTTGTGCTCGGCGAGGTTATTGAGGCTGATACGAGTACCGTCGTAGGCAGAAACAGGAACTTCTTCACCATTGAGAGTGATGTTTTCCACCGAGTGAGCAAGTAAGTCAACAAAGGTTGATTCACCTGCCACGGCATCGAAAGTCAGTGTAGTGATGGAATGGAAAGTTGTTTCGGAACCTGTCAGATCTAAAGCGATATGGTATCGAGGATTCGACACGACGTTGGCACGGAGTTCGGCCTCTACGCGGGTCAGATTTTCGCCAGGCATGGACGTCCTTTCAGTAGAAAACGCTATCCATCCCAAGGGTACGCGGTGTGAGAGAACCGTGCGACTTTATCCGCCGACGGAGACTGCAAGTTGCGCATGGCAGACTCAAGTTGCACATGTCGGTTGATTCGATTTTCCGACGGCGGCGAAAAAATGGTGAGGGGAGCAACCAATCGGTTGCTCCCCTCACGCGTGTTTCACTCATTACCAGATTCGAACGCGCTCGTCTGGTGCGAGGTAGAGGGCATCCCCCTCAGTGACGTCGAATGCCTGCGCGAATTCATCAACGTTCTTCACCACGCCATTCGCGCGGAATTCGGCCGGTGAGTGTGGATCGGTTGCCACGCGCTGGATCATGAGTTCGTCGCGGCGAATCTCTTGCCAAATGCGCCCGTAGGAGAGGAAGACGCGCTGAACACCTGTGTAGCCCTCAATAATTGGGGCGTCCTGCGAGCCAGCTAAGCCAGCACGCTTGCAGGCGATGTCGTAGGCTTTCAATCCGATGCTCAATCCGCCAAGATCGCCAATATTCTCACCAAGTGTGAGGGCGCCTTGGACGTGATGTGGGGAGTCTTCACCGAGCTGGGCGGGGATGTAGGAGTCATACTGGCCGACGAGTGCGGCTGTGCGCTTTTCGAACTCAGTGCGATCAGCGTCAGTCCACCAGTTATTGAGCTGGCCGGTACCGTCGTACTTCGAACCCTGATCGTCAAAACCGTGGCCGATTTCGTGACCAATCACTGCACCGATTGCGCCGTAGTTCCAGGCAGGATCGGCGTCGGGCTGGAAGAATGGCGGTTGCAAAATCGCGGCAGGGAAAGCGATTTCGTTAGTCGGAGGCATATAGTAAGCATTCACCGTTTGAGGAGTCATCAGCCATTCGCTACGGTCAACGGGCTGCGAGAGCTTCTCAATTTGACGGGTCCACTCGAAACGAGCTGATGCGCGAACATTGCCGACGAGATCCTCGACATTAACCTCAAGTGCTGAATAATCGATCCATTTTTCCGGATAGCCAATCTTGGTGGTGAAATGATCAAGTTTGTCCAGCGCTTTTGCTTTGGTTTCCTCAGTCATCCAGTCCAGAGAAGTGATCGACTCCCGGTACGCTTCAAGCAGGTCAGCGACGAGCTGATCCATGAGTTCTTTAGACCGAGGTGGGAAGTGCTTGGCGACGTAACGCTTTCCAACAGCTTCCCCGACAGCACCGTTGACAAAGCCGACGGCGCGCTTCCAACGGTCACGCTGTACCTGAGAACCTTGGAGAACCTTGCCATAGAAATTGAAGTTGGCTTGAGAGATCTCTTCAGATAGGTAAGGTGCGCGAGCAAGGATCGTGTGCCAGGTGACGTACGTGCGGAGATCCTGAAGCTCTGCACGCTCCCACTGTTGGGCAAAGCCTTGCATCGTCGACGGCGAGGTGACGATCAGATGCGCCATATTCTCTTCGGTTAAGCCTGCTGCCGCAAAGAATGGAACCCATGCAAAACCGGGAGCGCTATCAACAAACTCGGCGAAGGACATCACGTTATTTGTCTTTTCGGCGTCGCGCATCTGCACTGGAGTCAGGTGATGGGAAGCGAAGGCTGATTCAACGTCCAAAATTGCGCTCGCAGAATCTTGAGCAACGTCAGCCTCAGCACCTGTTGCTAGAGCCCACAGGACTGGTACGAAGTCGCGATAGGCAGCGAGGATCTCTGCGTAGCTTTCTTCGCGATAGAACGACTCATCCGGTAGCCCCAAACCTGACTGGTAAAGGTAGACGGCGTTGGCATCAGGGTTGTTCTTGTCATTGGAAACGTATGGGTAAGCTGGTACATCGACACCGGTAGTGAGAAGTCCACCCAGAACAGCAGCGAGTTCGTCTTTTGATGTTGCGGCATTGATGAGGTCAAAATCTTCACTGAGCGGTGTAGCTCCGAGTGCATTGACTCGAGTTTCATTCATGAAGGACTCATACAGGCCGGCAATTTGCGCTTCTTCGGGATCCTCAGAATCTACATTCAGCCCCTCAATGATGTTGCGTACATCAACCTCTGACTGATTCCGCAGGTCAATAAATGAGCCTGTGGAGGACTGGTCATCGGGAATGGTTGCAGTTTTTAACCACTCGCCATTGACGTGGCGGAATAGATCATCTTGCGGGCGAACCGAGTGGTCAAGGCCGGCAAGGACTTCCTGTGTTGTTGCATCAATATCCATGGACTGAGTCTACATGGGGCTAACTAGATGAGAACAATTGTGCTCGCGGGTTATGCTAGAAACATGCGCGTACATATTGCTGCAGATCATGCAGGTTTTGAATTGAAAGCTCACTTGGTTGAGCATCTGACCCAGGCTGGCCACGAGGTTGTGGATCACGGTTACGAGACATACGACAAGCTTGATGCATACCCCCCGGTGTGTTTCGCTTGCGGTGAAGCAACCGTGGCAGATCCAGGGTCGCTGGGAATCGTCATTGGCGGTTCGGGTAACGGCGAACAGATGGCAGCGAACAAAGTGAAGGGCGTTCGTGCGGCGTTGGTGTGGAACGAGGAGATCGCCGCCTTGGCTCGCGAACACAACAATGCGAACGTGATCTCTATTGGTGCTCGTCAGCATTCGATTGAGGAAGCGACTCGTTTTGTTGACATTTTTCTGTCGCTGGAGTTTGATCCGACCTCGCGTCATCAGTCGCGTATCGCCATGATGAGCGACTACGAAAACAAGTAAAATTGTGGAGTAAATGGGCCTGGAAACGCTGACGTTTCCAGGCCCATTTTTATGAGTGAGTATGTTGCGAACCTGTTGTCGAGAAACGTGGCGTGGGGCTAAATCCACAATGCTGGATCGATCAAAGGATCATCATGCTGAACGTGAGAGCGGTTCTTTGCTGGCACCCCGACGGCGGTGTTACCTGCGGGAACGTCCTTCACCACGACAGCATTGGCGCCAATTTGAGCATCGTCACCCACAGTGATTGGCCCGAGAACTTTTGCTCCCGAGCCGATAACCACACGGTTTCCTACCGTAGGATGGCGTTTTCCCGCATTGCGCGAGGTTCCTCCGAGCGTGGTGCCGTGGTAGATGACGACGTCGTCACCAACCTCTGCGGTTTCACCGATGACCACTCCCATCCCGTGATCGATGAAAAGACGTTCACCGAGTGTAGCGCCGGGGTGGATCTCAATTCCAGAAAGAAAGCGCGCGGCTTGAGATACCACACGCGCAGAGAATTTGGCATTGTGATTCCACAAGCAGTGAGCCACGCGATAACCCCACACGGCATGGACGCCGGAGTAGGTGAGCGCAACTTCAAAGCGGTTGCGTGCCGCGGGATCGTTGTCCATCGCGGCGGCGAGATCGCCCCGCATTCTTGCAATCACACCCATCGGTGTCTCTTTTCTTATCGTGATCGATGTCAGGAGGGTGTATCAGTCCACGAGTCCTTCAAAAAGAGCCGTGGATACATAGCGTTCCCCGAAATCAGGAATCATCGCCACGATGGTCTTTCCTGAATTCTCAGGGCGAGCCGCGACCTCAACCGCTGCGTGGAGTGCTGCACCTGCAGAGATACCAACCATTAGCCCTTCTTCGTGAGCTGTGCGTCGAGCCATGGCGATCGCGTCATCGGACTTTACGGTCACGATCTCATCGTAAATGCCGGTGTCTAAGACAGAAGGGATGAAGTTTGCGCCCAGACCTTGGATTTTGTGTGATCCGGCTTTTCCGGTTGAGAGCAACGGCGATTCGGCTGGCTCGACGGCGATGACGTGAAGTTGCGGGTTACGTTTCTTCAGGTAGTGTCCAGCTCCGGTGATGGTGCCGCCAGTACCAATGCCTGCGATGAAGATATCGACATTTCCATTGGTATCTGCCCAGATTTCAGGGCCAGTCGTCGCTTCATGAATCGCAGAGTTTGCTTCGTTGGCGAACTGCGAAGCAAGAATTGAGCCTGGGTTGTCTGCCACGATTTCCTTCGCGCGATCCACAGCCCCTTGCATACCCTTAGCCGGATCTGTGAGTTCGAGTTCTGCCCCAAAGCCACGAAGCAGTGCGCGACGTTCTTTCGACATCGACGACGGCATGGTCAATACCACTTTGTAACCACGAGCTGCGCCGACCCACGCGAGGGCGATCCCTGTGTTACCTGATGTCCCTTCGACGATCATGCCGCCTGGTGTCAGAGCGCCGGACTTTTCTGCAGCATCGATGATTGCGACACCGATACGGTCTTTCACAGAGTTTGCAGGATTAAAGAATTCGAGTTTGCCGATGATGTTGGCATTTCCGTTTCCGAGACGATTGATTCGTACCAGGGGAGTACGGCCGACGAGTTCGGTTGCGTTGTTGTAGAGAGGCATATGGTTTTCCTTCTGATCAGTGCTTCAGCACACGAAAAATGGGGTTTGCCTAAATGGCGTTCACGATGTTTGTTGGGTGGAGTGTGAGCGGCGAGCGAGCGCAAGTGCGCACGGGTAAAGCTCGACGCCCTAGCGACACTGGCATCGGGTGGTGGAGAATGTGACATCTATGGCCATCTCAACACCACCTTTCGAATACAACAGCTTTCAACTATATTTTGCAGTTTAATCGGAATCGTTCACATGTCAAAGCCTCCCGGCGCTTTCCTCGCTCAGGATAATTCCAGCATCAATAGCACTCGATGAGCCAGAGGTGAGCTGAGCCAGCGTAGCGTTGAAGGAGTGGAGATCGGGCACTGCAACGTCAAGCTGGACACGGGAGGACTCGTAATTCACGCCAACCACGTCGTAACCACCTGCGCGAAGATCCGCCTCAACTTTTCCGGCAACAGAATGCATAAGAGACACTCGTGCCCGCACGAATGGAATTTGACGCACCACCCTACTTCCGGCAAGAGTTCCGGCGACGGCGTCAGTGTAGGCTCGAACGAGTCCTCCTGTCCCAAGAAGCGTCCCTCCGAAGTAACGGATCACGACGACGGCAATATCGGTGAGGTCTGCCCCTGCCAGGACGTCAAGCATAGGGCGGCCAGCTGTTCCTGACGGCTCACCGTCGTCGGACGAATGCATGAGGGGCTGGGCTCCGGGAACCGACACAATGAAAGCGCTGCAGTGGTGTCGTGCGTCGGGAAATTCTGAGCGGCAATCGGCGACAAGAGCGCGTGCCTGGTCTGCGCTCGACACGCGCCGGATTCTCGTAATGAAGCGCGAACGCTTGATTTCGAGTTCGTTAGCTAGCTCCAGATTCTCGCGTGAAAGTAACACAGGCATACCTCCATTATGACAGGACGAAGTCACGGGCGATAAACGGCGGTGTAGTTGGACACACATCACCGATGCAGGTTCGCGCGCGAGGGTGGTATCGGCTAAACTATCCCGATGTGTGCTCGATATAGAGCAACTGGAAAGACTTGGCCGGAACCGCCGGCCTGGAGTAGTGGAAGGAGCGGAGATCATGGCAGTACCTAAGCGCAAGATGTCCCGCAGCAACACCCGCTCTCGCCGTTCCCAGTGGAAGGCCAAGCTCACAGAGCTTCAGGTGGTCAACGCTGGTGGCCGCGAGGTTCGCATCCCGCGTCGTCTGGCGAAGGCTGCTCAGCAGGGCAAGCTCGATCTCGCCTGAGCGTTACGAAAGGCTGCTCAGCAGGGCAAGCTCGATCTCGCCTGAGCGTTACGAGTTGTGAAAAATCCCGATCAGTATGATCGGGATTTTTTCATACCTGTAGGCTATGTCATCAGATCCGACTGTACTGGGGCAGTAGTGGCCTACACTAGAAAGCAACGGAAGGGACAAACATGAGTGTTGAGTTTCCAATAGTGAATGGCAAGCCGTCCTCGACTGCAGTGAGCCGGGGGATGATGGAAGCTGCTTTAGAGGGCATCGCTCCAGCTGCAAAAGTCATCGGAGAGATAAAGAACTGGCGCACAGACTACGGTGCACTGTCATGTGAACTCACTCGTTGGGATGATCCAGCACGAGGGCCTGACGTTGCACGCCGGGGGTTGGAATTTCTTCATATGTTGCCCTCGAACGGTCATACCCTGGGCGCGTTATCGCCTACCCCTGCGCCGAAAAGTGAGACCTACGGGGGTGTGGGCACGGTCAGTGAACTTTCGATACCCTACGGGACACGCCAGCTCACCATGGAAGAGTTTGTTCGTCTCCTCCCTGACTGGAGACATGCTAACGCGATCACTTCACACGCTGCAGACCAATTAGTGTGGGCAGCATTTAATGGCCTTGACCTTTCAGGGCGACGAATCGCGGTCATTGGAGCTGGAGCTGAACTGGCTCCCACACGTTTCCTCCTTTCCCGAGGCGCTGATGTCTTGGCTGTCATACGTCCAGAATCTTCCCGCCGTGAGGCGCTGATTGCTGATGCCAGTGCACTTCCTGGCACACTTCACGTTCCACAGGTGGGCGACGTCGCACGTGATCCGTCCACCATCGCCGGGTGGCTGATCGATAACGGCGTCGAAGCGATTCTTGAGTGCCTCTATGCGCCAGGAGCCAAATTTCTTGCTGCTGCAATTGGCGCAGACCAGGTCATTCGTATGGTTAGTGAGGCTCGCGATATTCTTGTGGGCTACATCGGCTCTCCGCTCGACGCTGTCGTCCTACCTCCTCGACTTGCGCCCGGTGGTGACGAATGGTCACGGCGCGCTCGCGGAAAAGGCGCCATGGACGCTGGTGTCTTTGATGCGGTGATTCCACTTCAAGGTCCAAACTATTTAGCGTCGAAGCGAATCGGACGTTGGAGGGCAACCGATTTACGTGCTCACGGCACACGGGTGTCGTACCACATTGCACCGCTAGCTCAGACTCATTCTGTGCTGGATACGGCAATCTTGCAGGCAGCATATCGTGGAATGGGAATATTTGGGATCTCATCATTCCCCGCCAATGCCACGGCAGCGATGATGGCAATGCTGTTTGCTGGTGATCTGTTGGAGCAACGTCCACAAAATGATGATTTTCTTGTGGCATCGGCGTTTCCAAGTGGATTCTGGGCAACGAACCGCAAACCTGCTTCGGTGCTGAACACTGCGGCTGCGATTGGGAAATTGATGTTTTGGCGAAAAATTGAACCTATTGAGTGAACGCCTACCCGACAAACGTTTTAGGATTGACCACATGAAGAAAAGCCTTGCGGTAGTAGCCGCGCTCTGTTCCCTCGCCCTCACTGCGTGTTCCTCGATGAACCAGCCCACCACCACTGCTGGAACGACACCGTCGGCGTCCGCGTCGTCAAGTGCATCTGCCAAACCAACAGTAAAGAAGTATCCGACACTGAAGTCCACCCAGAAACTCAAAGCTGAAGCGGTGAACGGTGGTACTGCCTATACGACGGTTGACGGGGCAGTAACGCTCACTGCGCCGACGGGATTCACGGCATTGACGAAGGGAACTAACCCGCTATCTGAAGTGTGGCTTTCCTCTGGAAAAACTCAGATTCTCTTATCGAAGCTCGGCAAGCCGCTCACGGACACAACCAAAGAAGACTATCTTGCGTTGTTGGCCAAAGGAGATTCATTTAAAGATTTCGATGTGAAACCGAGCAGCGATGTCACAATCGACGGAATCAGCGCCTGGAGTTTTGAACTGACAAAGAAGCAGGGAGCAACGCATGTTGCGCAAATTTATGTGGTGGAGCATCGCGGGGTCACGTATGAAGTGACTGTGAAGGCTGAGGACCAGGCCGGATTTTCCGCCGCAGAGAAAATCATCTTGGGTACTAAACTCAACGGCCAGGGATAAATATCGATCAGCTCAGACAGTGGCGGGATGCGAGGCATTTGCCCACATCCCACCCCTGTCTGGGCGGGTTGCAGACGTGAACTAGTCGTTTACTTCAGCTGGGTCGGCGGACACGCGGCCTTGAACGCCCTGATCCAAGGCGTCAATGAGTGCCACTTCTTGCGCCGTGAGCGTGACCTCGCCAGAAGCGAGATTTTCTGCCATGCGTTGTGGGGTGGAAGACTTAGGGAAAACGATGTGCCCCTTCGCGATATGCCATGACAGGACTGTCTGTGCCCACGAAATACCGTGTGCTTGAGCAATTTCGCCAATAACACCACTGGTATAGTCAACCTTTCCTTGACCCAAGGGTCCCCATGCTTCGATCGCGATGTTGTGGCGAGTAGAGAGTTCGACGGCGGGGCGCTGCTGGAACTGTGGGTGAAGCTCAATCTGATTCACCGCCGGAATCAGTCCGGTTTCGAGAACCGAAGGCAAGTAACGCTCATCAAAGTTCGACACACCGACTGACTTGGTCATTCCTTCACCGCGTAACTGTCCGAATGTCTCCCATGTCTCCTGAATCGGAGCACGCTCAGGAGCCGGCCAGTGAATGAGATAAAGATCGACGTAATCGAGGCCGAGCTTTTCTAACGATTCTTCGAGCGCGGCACGTGTTTGATCCTGACCACGGCGGTTGTTCCATAACTTCGTGGTGACCCACAGCTCCTCGCGTGGAATACCAGATTCCGCAATGGCTTTTCCAACTTCTGTCTCATTGCCGTAAATCGCGGCAGTATCAATGTGTCGATATCCAGCTGCCAGTGCACTAGTGACCCGTTCGACAGTGTCTTTGGCCGGAACGAGGAACGTTCCGTAGCCAATCTGAGGGATCACTCGAGTGTCATTCAATGTCAGGGTGGGGGTTGCCATCGTGATTCTCCTTTCGTTGAGGCACTGTGTTTACAATATCGGGAATATAATCAAGCTCTTCGTTGTTCAGTCTTTAGTGAAAATTTTCCGGGAATGAAGCTCGGGGAAATGTGTCAAGGAAGGAACGCGATGGAATTCGATGTGTTGGTGATCGGTTGGGGCAAGGCAGGAAAGTCAGTGGCGGGAAAGCTCGCTGGTGCGGGGAAGAAAGTCGCCCTCGTGGAGCAGTCCGCCACAATGTACGGCGGCACGTGTATCAACGTTGCCTGTGTACCGACAAAAACTTTACTTACTTCAGCGAACGCACGCCGTGAAAATGACAATCCAACGCAATATTTTGCCTCCTCTGTCGACAAGCGCGATGCTCTGATCTCCAAGCTCAATTCCGTCAACCATGCGATGCTTGAAGGGAAAGTGACGCTGTTCGACGGGAAAGCCCAGTTTGTCGGCCCCCACGAGGTGCGCATTACACCAACCAACCCGGGCGGCCACGTCGCCGGCGCATCCGAAGGCAGGAGCGACGCACAGGAAAATGGACAAACGGAGCATCGCGAGGAGGAAATCCATCTTCGCGCCGCCAACATCATTATTAACACTGGTACTGTGCCAACCATCCCCGATATCCCCGGCACTGAACTCGATGGCGTGTACGATTCGACGACTATTCAACACGCACAGCCGTTCCCTGATCGCCTGGCGATCATCGGTGGCGGAACGATTGGCCTTGAATTTGCGACGATGTTCAACGGCTTTGGCTCACAGGTGACGGTAATTACGCCCGGCGATCGCCTACTCCCGTCACTCGACGAGGACGTTGCCGCCCTTGTCTACGACACAATGCGTGAGCAAGGAATCGAGTTTGTTTTGTCCGAACGCGCGAAGGCCATTGACAAGACCGACGACGGGCTTGACGTCGTGTTTGATGGCGGTCGAGTAAGCGCCGACGCTGTGTTGCACGCAGTTGGTCGGAGTGCTACTACTGATGGGCTTGGTTTGGACGCGGCAGGCGTGAAAACTGACGAACGTGGGTTCATGATCGTTGATGATCACCTGCGCACCAACGTTGAGGGAATCTATGCGGCAGGGGATATTAACGGTGGCCCACAGTTCACCTACATTTCCTTTGACGACCATCGTATTTTGATGGACGAACTCCTCGGCGACGGCGGGCGTTCCCGTGCTGATCGAGTGGCTGTGCCCACTGCGACCTTCATCAATCCACCGCTAGCAACCGTCGGGATGAGCGAGAAAGAAGCGAGGGAAAGCGGACGTAATGTGCGTGTGGATTCGAAGAAAATCGCTGAAATTCCGGTGATGCCTCGCCCGAAGATTGTCGGGAACCCAGCCGGAATGGCAAAGTTCATGATCGATGCAGACACGGACGAAATCCTTGGCGCGGTGCTGTACTGCATCGATTCCCAAGAACTGATCAACACCGTGGCGCTCGCGATGCGTATGGGCGCACCGGCGTCAATGTTGCGTGATGGTATCTGGACGCACCCGGCTTCCACTGAAGTCTTTAACGGCGTGATCGGATAATTCGAGGATCATTGATACAGAGGAAACATTCTTCCCTGGCTGGCGATAGCGACTTCTGCCGGTGTCGCATCTCTTATCAAAGACGACGCCGGAGTGTTTGGGCACGTTGTCTTCGTCTGTTTTCATTTGGCCGCTGGGAGGCTGCTGCGATAGTAAACATCAGGTTCGGGAGGATCTGAGGAGGCAGTGCTGATCGCGCCACGATTAAGCGAAGGATTCCCCTGAGCTTGCTACCGCGAGTAGTAGGCTCAGGGGAATCCATAAAAGTCTTGACGAGCGAGCTTGCAGCATCGCTCGTCAAGCTTTTTCAATTATCGGCGATGGCGGCCAGTGGTGGCGTCTTTGGCTTTGGCTTTTGTGACGCCGTGGTGGGCGTCATCGAGGTTGTCTTTGGCCTTGTCTTGGGCATGCTTGGCTGCCTCAAGGTCAGACTCGGCCTTCTTGACGTTCTTCTCAGCCTTATCCACGTTCTTTGTCTTAGCATCAACATCGGCTTTGGCTTTCGCTACGCCTGTTTTCTGTTCGAGCAGGTCAACCTCAGATTGGGCTTTAGCCTGACCTGCCTTAGCCTGGTCGAGGTCACGCTTCGCCGCATCAACGGGAGCCTTAGCATCCTTGACTGCCTTGTCTGCTTCACTCTGGACAGCCTTAGCCTTGTCGAGGTTTGCTTTCGCTTCGGTCACGGTCTTGTCTGAGACGGTGGCCTTGCGTGCCGCATCGAGATCCTCCTTCGCTTTGGCGAGGTTTTCCTTCGCGGCAGGTTCAGCCTTGACAGCATCCTGGGCGGCAGTCTTTGCAGCCTCAAGAGCCTTCGTCTTGGCCTGCACGTTCGCCTCTGCTTCCTTCACGGCTTTCAAGGCAGCATCTGTACGACCCTCAGTGACTTCGGCAAGATGCTTACGTGCCGCATCGAGATCCTTCTTGGCCTGATCCACGCTGCCTTGAGCCTTGTCGAGCTCGGCTTTGCGAGCCTTCATTTCCTGCAATGCTTGCGCGGTTTCGGCTTCTGAGTTCTTGACACCCTCAGTGTAGTGCTCGACAGCAGCCGCGCTTGGTAGCACGCCACCAATGAGGTCTGGGTTGGTGACTTCTGCAAGGTCTTCTTGGGCTTGAGCGAGCTGGCTTGTGAGAGTATCAATCTTCTTGGTTGTTTCTTCCACAACGCTCTTAGCCTGGTCGAGGTCACGCTTGGCCTGGTCACGGTGCGCGGTGGCAGTGTTCAAGCGTTCTTCGGCCTGGCGGATCAGTTTCCCTGCCGGATCCTCCCCGTTACGAGCCTCATCGAGAGCGCTCTTTGCGCGCTCAACCTCACGCTGCGCAGCATCCACACGCACCTGAGCAGCCTGAGCCTTCTCAGACAGCGCGTTAAGCTCGTTTTGTGCCTGGTCGAGGACGCTCTTTGTGCGGGCCACGTCCTGGTCGAGTTTGCCCGTGTCGACGTGGGCGTGGGTGAGGACGTTGCGGATTTCTTCTGGTTCGAGCTGGTTAGCAAGATTATTCTTCTTCAACTGCTCGCTTGTTGTGAGCGAATCCTTTTGCGGATATTCGGCAGACGAGAACTCATCACCCACAGTGCGGTTGATGTCCTCATTCACACCGGATGAGGTGTGGTATACGGTGACGGATTCCGCGATCGGTGCTTGTTTACCGATCACTGATTCTGGCTCAGTGACCATATATGTGCCATCAGACTTGTCATCAATCTGGGTACGGTCATAGCCGCGCATGACGACAACGACTCTGCGTGGATTGTCGTTTTCGGGAGAGTATTTCACGGCGATTTGTGCGCCCACAATGTTCGGGCTGACCATGTTCCGCTCATGGCCGGGTGAGCTGTAGAACTGTTCGAAGAGCGTTTCGGCGACAGCGATCGGGTTTTCGAAACCTCTATTATAAACCCTATAGGAGGCGACGTTCTCCATCGTGAAAACCATGTCATTGTCGTGGGAAATGTCCCCCGTCTTGGTATACTCGTCAAGCAGATGGTCCGCCCAGTCAAGCGTGTCTCCACGGAACTCTTCACCATCAACCAACACCAGCTTCGCCAACCCAGCGGCTTGACGGTAGGCGTTCCAGTAGCGCAATAGTGCCGCCTCGGTCAGGCGTGCTCGTTGTTCAACGGTGAGCTTCGAGACGCGAATCTTTGTTGTCCCCAGGGCGGTATCTCGTGCCGTCACGGCCTTGTCGTAGGCTGCGCGAGCATCGGTGAGCGCAGCCTGTTTCAGGGCAAGATCACGCTTGGCCTGATCGTTGGCCTGCTTGAGCGTTTCATGCTCAGCAGTGACTCGGGAAAGTTCAGCCTGGGCAGCGTTGATCGCGTTCTCGCGTGCCTTGGTAGCGTCCCCTGCCTGGCGGCGAGCCGCCTCCAACTCTGCCTTCGCTTCACTCATGCGCTTTTCGGCGTCAGCCAAAGCCGCAGTGGTTGAGTCAACCTTCGCTTTCGCTGTGGCGAGATCCTTCTCGGCGCTAGTCTTCGAATCGGTGAGAGTCTTGACCTTGCCCTGAGCCAGAGCCAGGTCAGCCTTGAGCTGTTCGCGTTCACGAGCAAGATCTGTTTTCGCTTCAGCAAGGAGCTGGCGTTGAGCATTCAGCGCATATTCTGCCTCGTCATACTTCTTCTTCGCCTCATCGTAAGCGTACTGGAGTGGCTCGACCTGTTCGAGAGCCTGATCGAGCTTCTCCTTAGCGGCACTAACCTTGTCTGCTTCAACCTTGTGGTCGCGAGCAACCTCGGCTTCAACCTTTTCCAGGTTCTGTGACGCGGCAACAACACCGGCGCGGGCCTTGTCCAGCTCTGCCTCAGCCTTAACCACACCATCCTTAGTGGTGGCGATGTTCTTTTCCGCAGCCTCTACGCTAGCGTTTGCTTGGGCGACCTTCTTCTCGGCAGCCGCAATATCATCAGCGATCTTCTTTTGCGCGGCAGTGAAATCCTTTTGCGCTGTTTCAAGATTCTTACGCGCCATAGTCACGCCAGCATTCGCGTTCGCAAGAGCTGTTTCTTTACCTTCAAGAACACTCAATGCCGCATCATAGGCTTTCTGCTTGAGAGCAACAAGCTCCTTAGCAACACTGAGAGTATCGTTCGCTTTCGCTAACTGTGGGGCAAGCTCGGCGCGTGCAGCCATCGCAGCTTTCAACCCAGCCTTTGCCGCGTCAAGCTCGACGCGTGCCTTCGCAAGACGAGCACGCGCATCAGCAACACCCTGAATACGGTTGGCAACATTCATATGCGCCTTGTCCAGGGCACGCTTAGCTGCGGCTTCGTTCGCTAGCGCTTTGACGAGGCTAGAGCGGTAGAGCGGGGCGATAGCGTAGCCCATTTTCTTCCCCGACTTTGTTGTGTAGACACCCTTCACGGTGCCACGTTTCGTGCTTGCCGACGCGTTCGTGCCATGCGAGGTGGCCTTGCGTAGTGTCGGCAAGCTAGGAGCAGGCGCGGACGTGTTGTGCTCGGCAGGAGCAGGAGTATTCGCGCCGGTCTTGTCTGAGCCGGCCTGCCCGGTAGCAGCCTCAGAATCAGCCTTCTTATCACCCTGAGCCTCATCACCCTGAGCATCCGGGGTGGCCTCAACGGACGGGGTGGCTGATGGTGCCTGTTGTGGCTGAGTCATTTTCGCTGAAGCATCAGCATGAGGAGACGCATCCTGGGCCGGGGTGGATGATTCTGGAGTAGAACACGCACCGAGCGTGCTCATCGCGGTTAAAACAACAGCAGCGGCAGCGCCGAGCTTAGTGAACTTGTGTGTATTGTTCTGTGTCATATTAGTTCCCCTTTGTTAGGTTGGTTGGCAGTGCCCGCACGAGCGGAAAGAACAGGCTTGATAGAGCCAGTGCAAGTATCTTCACGATGAGAAATTGAGAAGCGCTCATCGCTTGCTATACAGGTTTTGAGGTGAGGAGGGGGAATGCCGTGTGCTATCTGCGGCGTCGTCTTTGACGTAGTAACAGCACGGATGAAAGAGAACCTGAGTTTTAGGTAAGGCAGACAGTTGCAAGTAGTAGGAAAATTGCTCCTATCACGCTCAGGATTACCTTTACTTACAAACGCAGCACAGGATCTATTCCGAGGAGTTAGAAATGCGGGGGGGGGTCTTCTTTGTAGCTTCTGATAGAGGAGCTAAAGAGGAGATGTTGCTTTCTGTCTTTCCCAGCAGATCTGTGTAGCCAGTGTGCATCTTTCCAGTGACCGGAACGGTTGTATTTAGCTGAGCTATTAGAAGTGTTTCACCGGAGACAGCTAGAGCCCCTTTGTTTTTACATGCATGTGAGAAATCTGCGAGTCCCGTCGCCGTGTGGAACGCAGTTACATTTTTAAATTTGAAACGGTTAATATCCAGATTTCTCATACTATCTTAGAGGCTGATATGTGTGGTGTTGGTGCGTAGCAAGTGAACTGAGAAAGAACGACAGATCCGTTAGCTCAAGAGCATTGCTTTTCACCACTAACTATTTAATCAACAGTTTTATTAACTTTCCAGTTATTATTCTGATATTTCCCCGCACGCGCGGGGAATTGAGACTTAGACGTCGGATTTGATAAGGGCTCAACTTGCCTTAGATCTTTGGTGATAAGGGGTTTTGTTACTTCCGGGGGCGACCTCTAGAGCTCTGTCCTAAGCGTCCGGTGACCGCCATGGGACTGACTCATACTGAAGGGCTGCGCAGCGGACTGTCTAGGGGGTGCGGATCGCGGTTTGCGTTGGCGTGTATCTCGCGAGGGGGAGCAGCCTCGCTGGGTACCATCTTTAGTAAATAACTTTATGGATTGCATAGTGCATTAGCTTATGACTGCGGAGCTGCGCTGAGAAGGATCGATGTGGGTGGCAAAACGGAGAAGACAACAATTGGCTTCTACAATATGTAGACTTCCTGCATGGTCAGCCCTCGAAGGCCATCACGAAGCTATCCGAAGAAGATGAGGCTGCTTTCATGCTCAAGAACGGCAGACCGATGGCGGTGCTCATCTCGATCGACAGGTGCGAGCGACTAATGAAGGCCGGGATCGGCGTCACCGAGTACTATAAGGCTTCTACGAGGGATATTTGATGGCAGTGAAAAGACATACTGGATCTACTGGTGGAACACCACACGCCTTAACGAGTCCTTGGATTACGCCGTACCAGGCAGGGGCCTCGCCGCTTGACTATCATCTTGTTCATAGGTACGATAGCGATTAAATACAGTTCTCAACTGCGACGATGGAGTTGAATTTTGACATGTAGGAATACTGTTAAATGGGGCTTTGCTAGCTGGGCTAGCGGTTGTCCTCAGGCTCTTGGAGTTTCGCGAGTTGTTGTACTTGCCGACGTACATCATCTGCCCATACTGCTCGAAAATAACTACATCAACGATAAGACACTCGTTTTTGCTCCATCCAAGGCACCAAGGGTTGATGTGACGTTTGACGGAGATTTGGAAGCTCCGACCAGTGAGGTGCGCCTCGCGAATAGTTTTACCATCCAATCAACCTCACTCGCACTGGCTGACTTCATGCCAACCATTGGACCCCGGTTGTTGCGAATCGCAACAGAATCAGACCTTGACGTACTGTTCGTTGCTGCTGACGAAGCTTTCCATAACGGTTACTTCAAACCAATACTAGTAGACCCATCTACGATCATTGCGAACGAAACAGCCTTCGGGCTTTGGCGGGGTCAGGGAACACCCAATGAGCGTCTATGGATTGCTTCTGACGGGACTGTGCGGGTGAGTGCTGATGGCACTCCGCTCGGGAGTGTACGTCAACAATTTAGCCATATTAAGAAGTCATATGCCGAATTGCATAGCCCAATATCAGGTTGCCCAGCAGCTCTCGAAATCGTATCGGCTAACAAGGGTTGCCAAGAAGCTATCGAGAGTAGACCTTGGTTGAAAAACTTCCTGAATGTGGCAGGCATGTGGCGTTCACGACCTGGAATCCTCGATGCAGTGGGGACGCACTGACTACGGCATCTTGTGGAGTGCTGAAAACGCGTACATAGGTACAGGATCACTTGGCTCGATTATCAAAATCTCACGTGAGGCTGCCCGTGTATTAGAAACAGTGCGGATGCTAAACGGAGATTCCCTGAATGATCTGGATCCAACCATCCGCAGCCACGTAGAAAAATTGGAACGAAAGTTAGGTGTTCACATCCTACCAAGTAGCTCATTAGTGAGAGGGGAGTAGGAAATGACGGCAAATCCAAGTAGCGCGCTCTTGGCAAACCTTCTAGCTCCCGTAGATCGTAATCGCCCAGAACACATCGCCATGAGTGCTCAAGGTCATCACGTGACATATGAGGATGGAAGTGTCAAGCTTTGCGCAACAAGTGGGTTATGGAATGTACCACTGGGATACGGTAACCGCAACATCGCAGATGCGATACATCGGGCGGCTATTGATGCTTCATACCTCAGCACGTTTCGTGCCGAACATACGTATGCTCGACAAGCCGCTGACGCACTGGTTACGTTCAGTGGACTGGATAATGCGTATACGAGGGTGTACTTCTGCACAAGTGGTGCTTCTGCGAACGATCTCGCGATGAAGATCATTCGCATATATCAACTTGTAAATGGCAACACGAACAAGGCGAATATCGTTTCCCTTCACGATAGTTATCATGGATTGTCTTTCGGTGCTTTCGCATTGACAGGTCAAGATCTCGGTCAAGCCATGTATGGAGTAGATCAAAGGAATATTCGGCATGTTCGCGTAAACGACGTGAATCAGCTGCGACAGTTATTCGACATCGAAGGAGAACGTATCGGTGGCATCATTCTTGAGCCGGTCCTTGGAAACGGATGCCAGGTTATTGAACCAGATTTCTTGCGTGCAGTCTTCGCCTTACGTTCCCGCTACGGCTTCTTAATTGTTGCCGATGAGGTCGCCACTGGCTTTTGGCGCACAGGAGTAGATTTTGCGAGTAATCAGTGGGAGGAGAAGCCCGATGTGCTTTTACTTTCGAAGGCGCTGACAAACGGGACACTTGCAGCTTCTGCGATTTTGTTGAGCAAGAATACTTCGGAAGTGCTCGATACGGTGACAATCGCCCATGGGGAAACTCAGGCCGGTTCACCAATTGTAAGTGCAGCAATCCTAGCGACATTGCGGGAACTCTCTGCGTTTGAAACGGATACACGTGTTAAACAATTAGAAATTAAACTGACAAGTGCACTCGAAACTCTCCGGGAAAGCAATGAGCTGATCACTGAAATAGGTGGCGTAGGCGCAATGCGGTCAATTAGCTGTGTAACTCCGAATGGTCATCCGCTGAATGGCGAACAGGTTCAACGTCTAGTCAGGTTAATCAAGACCGAGGGAGTCATAGTATATCCAGGAGTTTCCGGTATTCAAGTATTTCCGGCTTATACCTACACGACAACAGATCTCGAGTTTATGACGGAACAAATCGACGCAGGGCTCGAAGCGTTTTCGCAGACCTTTCAAGATGAATCAAAGCTAAAGGGGGTGTCTAATGCTTCCCATTAACACTCAAACTGTGCTTGTCGCTGGGATGTCAGATCTCCGTAGGTGGATCCATGGCTATAACAGTGACTTTTTAGATATCGTCCTTGATTCATCCATCTTGGAAGGCTCAGTGACGGAAAGATTCATTAATTCTTTGGGACATTCTGTTGGTGACACTCGTGTGATCACGTATCGCAGTGGAAGACTCGACGGTCATCTCCGAACTGGTTCTTTTGTAATCGTTGTTGGAGGAGGCTCCTGCCTCGATGACGTGAAGCTCCGTGTCTATTTGAACTCCCTTGGACTTACGGAGTTGCCTAATCTAAATGCGCGGTGTGGGTTTCTCCTTCTTCCTGAGCTACAACACCGTGCCCACCTTCTAGCGGCAATCCCGACGACTCTCGGGACTGGAAGCGAAGTAAGCCAAGTTGCGGTGGCGAAGAAGCCGGGAGATCGAAAGCTTGTCTTGGGGGCAGGGCTTGCACCTACGGTCGCGTGGCATAATACGGATTTCTTGCAATCGCTCCCTTTGAATATCCTCCATGAAGGTGTTCTGGAAATCTTTGCTCGTCTCCTTGGAACATTTATCGCACCGCAAGACGATACGCATCAGCCTGAAGATGCAGTGGTTCGGGGATACGTGCACTGCATGGCTCCAGCACTAATGGACGGTGACCGACTCAAAGACTCTCGTTGGCAAGAGAACTTACTCAGAATTGGCGCACGTTCTCATCAATCAGGTGTGACGTACAAACGCCCACCTTTTGGAGTTAAGTGGTGGCCAATCGTCAACGAGATTTGCGCACTGACAGGGGAGCGTAAAATCCCTGTTCTGTCGTTGATCCTTCCCCAAATACTTCTTCGGATCCTAGAAGGTGATGATCGTTGGGGAAGTGCGGTACGCCTGAGATCCATTTGGAGCTCGTTTGCAGAGAACGCCGGGCGGGATGTACCTGAAGACCCAGTGGCAGGTGTTGCTTCCCTACTTGCTGACAACGTTCAGCACTCAGATCATCAATCTTTATGCATTCCCATGCTTGTGCAGAGAATAATGCGAGCATGGGGTGAAGGGCTACCGATGTTTCGTGGATTCGAGGGCAATGAGCTTGAGAACCTTCTTGAAGCTGCATTAGTACCGTCCCATGCTGTATCGGTAGCTAGTCAAGGTAATAATTGAAAGGAGGGGAAATGAAAAACCAGCTAGAACTTCTTGAACTTGATATGCAGGAGCTTGAGCCTATGGACGCTCCGTTCTGGGCAACTGCAGCAAGTGTTGTATCGGGAATCTCTGCAGTGTCTGGCACGGCATACACCGTGTTTAAGTCACTCGTTGCGGCGTCGATCATTGCGACCTAAATTCTTCCAAATTACCGAAAGGAGTACATACCATGGAACCTATTGAAATCCGAGCACTACCAGAATTGGAAATGCAGGAACTTGAGGCCATGGACGCACCCGGGTGGTGGACTGGTTTCCAAAAGGGCGTCGAAATTACCGTCGCGACACTGGTCTTCTCGGCTGCGACAGCTGCCTCCGCAGCAACCTAATCCCAAACGATCCATTACTGACTAGTAATGCTAATTGGCTATGTGAACCTGAGCATTCAGGTTCATATAGCCACCCAGAGGACGTGATACACGTGAATAAGAAGAACAATGGTAGTGCCAAGGTGACGTGGATACTCATTGCCCTGCTTGCCGCAATCTTTGTCATCGTTACACTTGTCGATGAGAGGTTTAAGTCGGGCTCCCTCTACGTCGCACTCATAGCCACTCTAGCTGCTTTGGCTTTTATTGGCTTTCAAAATCGCCGGGATCGATAGTTATGGCAGAGGCGGCAATCGAGTTTCGAGGATTTTCAAAGTCTTTTGGATCAGTAACAGCTGTTGAGGATGTATCGTTCTCTGTCGAACCAGGTCGGGTCGTAGGGCTCTTAGGAGAAAATGGGGCTGGTAAAACGACATGTATACGTGGACTCCTTGGCCTTCTTGAATCGGACGTAGGCGACGCACTTATTTTCGGTAAACCGTTCAGCACCCGTCGCGAGAGAAATATTGTAGGAACTTCAATCGACGGCATAGGGTTCACTCCTGGTGCGACTGTCAGACGTGAACTTATGATATGGGCTCATGCACATAATGTCAGTCGCGAGAGAGTCGATACTGTGTTGGAACAAGTGAGCCTTGCCGATGCCGAAAACCGTAGCGTCCAGAAGCTCTCCCAAGGTATGAAACAAAGGCTCGCCCTCGCGACGGCTCTGTTGCCCGATCCTGATATTTTGCTTCTTGATGAACCAACAAATGGTCTTGATCCAACTGGAATTCGTT
The DNA here is from genome assembly GCF_053585065.1 of Arcanobacterium sp. (ex Cirak et al. 2026). Taxonomy (NCBI): domain Bacteria; kingdom Bacillati; phylum Actinomycetota; class Actinomycetes; order Actinomycetales; family Actinomycetaceae; genus Arcanobacterium; species Arcanobacterium sp. (ex Cirak et al. 2026). Next base: position 51,355 of record NZ_JBQJCE010000005.1, on the reverse strand, counting down.
GGCTGAGAACGCTTTTGCGCAATTTTGTTGCAGCGGGGAAAACAGTTCTGCTTTCTAGTCATTTGCTCAACGAAGTTGAGCAAACTGTTGATGATGTAGTCATCTTAAAACGAACTGTGAAGTTCACTGGTTCCCTGAGTAATTTTACAGATAACGGACATTTTAGATTAGAGGATAAGTTCTTTGAACTGATGGGAACCGAGGGTTTGAATGATGTTAGGTAACCGATTTCGCTCAGACCTCCTGAAAGCATTTACTGGGAAGCCGTTCTGGGTCCTTATAGCAATTGGTCTCGGTCTAACCGTACTTTTTGCCTTTGGATTCGCAGAATCGTTGGTGGATCCTGCCTTACCTCAAGTTTCATCGGAGGAAGGGAGTGCCACGATCCTTCGCTCATTCTTCGCGATGACTATCTGTGCTGCCTGGATGGGCGCTTTGATTATCACCCGCGAATATGGAACTGGGACTATTGCTCGGACGGCTATAATCTCTCCCACTAGAACAAGTGTTGTGGGAATGAAGACACTTACTGCAACAATTGTCGGCGCAATCTTGGGCGCCGTAGCGGTGATTGTCGCAATCCCAGTATCAATGCTCCTTGTCGAATCAAAAGGAGTTGAGTTTGTGTGGACGAGTGACGTCGTTACTATCGCGATCGGTGTTTTTGTGTCGACACTACTTTCTTCTTTGTGGGGGCTGTACATAGGTTTCATAACCCGTAATTCCGTTACCGCTATCTCCGTCATTGCACTCGTTACGTGGATGATCGAACCCGCAATTCAACGATTTGCACCAGAAATATCTGGGTATTTGTTCACTCTTGCCACAACGGGGGTAGTGCTGGACCCTCACGATGAATTACTCAGTGTCGGCGCATCATATCTTGTTCTCATTGTTTGGCTGGTAGCACTTGGGCTGGTCTCGACTGTGCTGTTCCGTCGGAAAGACATTGCGTAAGGACTGCATGCGTATGAAGAACACGGGATTTAACGACAGCTGGCCCACAAAAAATCCTCCTAGGATTTCAGACGCGGTTGTTCTCCACGAGCCCCATCAAGATGACGAATCGTGGATCCTTCAAGCTGGTAGTCGGCGTTATATCCGGATCCAACCTGAACTTGCGCGACTCATTCAGTCGCTCACTGGAGAGCGCAGCATTGAAGAGCTTTCTAGAACTCTAGGCGGGGTGTGGACTCCAGCCAATATCGAAGCTGCACTCGAGAAGCTTCACGGAATGAATCTGTTGTACACAGGGGAATCAAAAAGGAATAGCCGGCGCTTTCGATTCGAGGGACTCCACCGAATTCAGTTTACTCTTCTAGAAACTCCCCAGTTGTTTGAGAAGTTGAGGCCCTTTGCGAGATCGGTGGTATCCAAGCCAAGTCAAATTATCTGGGCAACCATTTGCGCGGTTGGTGTTCTCGCATTGCTCGGAAACTTCCAAACATTAATTGATGCAGTCGCGACTCCTGTTGCTTTTCGAACTTACCTTATTGTTGGACTCGCATCCTTGTCTATTATGTTCTTACATGAGTTTGCGCATGGACTAGTTCTTACTGGATTCGGAGGATACCCCAACAGCGTCGGACTCATGCTTTTCTACTTTACTCCAGCTTTTTATTGCGACATCAGTGATGGTTGGCGGCTTAGGAATAATAATCGACGCGTCGCTGTCGCATTGGCAGGGATTATCTTTCAGCTCGGTGTTGCTGGTATATCGTGCATCATAGCGCTCTTTCCCATTAGCTATGAAGTGTCTAAGGGTCTCCTCTTATTTGCAACGCTGAACTACGTTTCGTGCATAGTTAATGCGCTCCCGTTTATCAAGCTTGACGGCTATCTAGCTCTGATGACTTATCTAGACCGCCCATTCTTGCGAGAGAACTCTATGAAGCTCGCACGTACCTGGCTCTCTCGAGTATTCTTTGGTATTAGAAGACCTCAAACCGACTTCGAACCAAAGGTTATACTGTTCGGATTGCTCTCCATGATGACGCCGATAGTTATTGTAGCTACTCTCATAGTGTCTCTTTCGGAGGCCATTAAGGGTCTTGGTGTTATTGCAAAATGGGGCACCCTATTTGTCGTGGCAGGATTCGTCGTTTTCATCGGGCGAGCCATCTTTAGGCTTTATAAGAATTCTAGGAATGACGGTATTTCGTCGATTCGTACATTAGTCAGTTGTGTAGTTGCATTGGTGTCTTCAGTTGTGGCGGGGTTCCTCGTGCCTGTCCCGCAAAACATCGAAGCCGGCTATGTTGTGAGCGGAGACGAATTATACCTAGTTTCAATAACTCCGATTGAGGAGGTTCATCCCGGAAGTGCGGTTATCCTACACTCTCGCGGGCTTGTGACATCGTTTGATCAAGGGACCGCACAGATCACCAGCTGTGGAGAAAGGCTCTCTGCGCCGTTAAATGCCATTATGCCAATTAAAGTGGACAGTCTAGAACTGCCCCTCTTTGGATGCGCAATGAAACATTCCTCAGGATATTTGGAAAATGCAGGAGCTGCGACTGTGCTTAATCCACCTATATCTATTTGGCAATGGCTAGGTCATAAACTATCCACCAGATAGCTCACACGAACTTTTAGAGAAAGGTCGACCATGCGAGTTGAGTACCAGTTCTACTGTCCCCCAGGGACTCTCTTCTATGACAAGGTTGAGGTAGGAGAAGTAGAGCCTTTTTCTCTTGAATATCCCGAGTCGTGGGACACTATTGAACTTCCTGATTGGACAACCTATCTTCCGCCATCTCCAGAACTCCCAAATCAAGGGTGGAAAATTCATATTTCGGCTACTCTCGACAATGCCAAGGGTACCCTGAAGAAAGTGGCAGATTATTGCTTCGCCGAGAACGTGGCGTTCAAACATACTCCTAGTGCAAACGCATTGTTCATGAAGAACAGCAAGTACGGTGACCGTGGAGGCAGCGGAAAGTTCATTACGGTTTTCCCTAAGTCCGACGCAGATACGCACAAGATTCTCAAAGATCTTGAGGCATTGATCGGCGGACGGTCAGGACCGTATATCCTTTCTGACTTGCGATGGAAGCAGGGACCTATCTATGTTCGATATGGAGGATTCAAAATGGAATTGGGGCCTTATCCAGACGGGACTCTGGGTCCTTGTCTGCGCAATTCGTCAGGCGACCTTATTCCAGACATTCGTAAACCTGGCGCCTATGTTCCCGATTGGATTGACGTACCAGATTTTCTTGAGGAGGCAGTTCTTAGCAGAAAATCAGGGGTCATAAAGAACTTCCCGTACCGCGTTACAAAAGCTCTGCACTTTTCCAACGGTGGAGGAGTTTATAAAGGTGAACATCTTGAGACTGGTCGTGCTGTTCTTCTCAAGGAGGCCCGTCCGTTTGCTGGTCTTGATAACTCCGGAGTCGATGCTCATACGCGCCTAAAACAGGAACGTAATGCGTTAGAAGCACTCAATGGTCTCGCAGGAATTCCCCGCTTGCTCGAGTATCGAAAAGGTTTTGAGCACTATTTTCTCGTTCGCGAATTTGTTGATGGCGATTCTCTGACCTCACTGATTTACAAGAACAATCCTCTTGTCTTTGGGAATTCTCAAACTTTTGATTCCTATACCCAATGGGCTCTTGATATTTGCGTAAAGACGGAGGCGCTGATTCGTAGAATTCACTCACGCGGAATCGTGTTTGGGGATCTGCACCCGAACAATGTTCTTGTGGATAAAAAAGGAGAAGTGTCGTTAATCGATTTCGAAACTTCTTCAACTGACACAGAGAACTTCGTACAGAAGATGGCAGCTCCTGGTTTTGGAGCGCCCGATGGTATTTCTGGATTTGACGTTGATTGGTATGCCTTTGGTGAACTCTGCCTTAGCGTATTTGTTCCGCTCACACAGCTTGTCTCGTGGCATAAAGGTCCTGACAGATTACTGACATATGCGATTGACGTATTCAAGCTTCCTAAAGAGTTTACAGACAGAGTTCGCGGTTTTCTAGCTTCTCCTCATCGCGTCTTAGAAGCGGTAGAAGAGAAAGGTGTCGGTTCAACGACCACAGCACTCTCTGTTGAATCCCTCGAGGAACACGACAGGTGGGATCTCGACCGAATCATTGAAGCTATTGAATGGTCTTCCACACCCGACCGGAATGACCGACTGTTCCCGGGAGACATTATCCAGTTTGCAGAACCTGGAGGGGGAATGTCGTTCGTTTCGGGAGCTGCAGGAGTGCTGTGGGGACTCAAACGGCTCGGTAGAGTAAACCAGGAATACACAGAGTGGTTCGCACAGCGTTTAGAACGATCACTCGAGACTTCGGTCAATTTTGCGAAAGGGATTGCTGGACTATTCTACGCTTCGGAAGATCTGGGAGCTATAGATCTTCAACGATTTGATATTGAGAACATGATCGGTCGAACTATAGATTCAACTGAGATTTCACTTGCCTCGGGAGCAGCAGGTGTTGGCCTAACGCTCTTGCGGCACCATACCCGCGGGGGAAGTTATGTAACAACAAGTCAGATCCGTACAGTCGCTGATTTTCTGGAGTTACAGGTTGATAAAGTACCTGAGGAAAAGAGCAGAACTGGGTATTGGCAGGGGTGGACGGGCCCAGCCCTTTTCTTCCTGAGGATGTACCAATCGACAAATGACAAGAGATATCTGAATCTGGCTTATCGAGCGTTGAATCGAGATATCACTCGGTTGAAAGCGACACAGGAGCACGTACCTGCAAGTTCGTCTCACCAAGTTCCTATTGATACGTCGGTGGCGCGAGGAACTGCGGGAATGTGGCTTGTTGGAAAGCAATTAGGACAAGCTGCGACCGTTATGAGTGATCTGGAAGGTGATCTTCAGTGGCTTTCTGAGATGTCAGCAAATGCTCCAGTAGTTGCTGGTCCGAGTATTCTCTTCGGCTTGTCTGGCTCTTTACTCGCAAGTGAGCATTGCCATGAGGTTCGGAGAAATTGTCGTTCGGTCGCACTTGATCTGTTTCGCGTCAAGGTAGGCGATTACCAGTCTTATGTTGGTGAAGAGTTCTTGCGCCTCTCTATGGATTTCGGAACAGGCGCTACGGGAGTTGCCTTAGCGATCAAGGACAGACAGGAAGGAACATCAGAATCACTTCCTTTTCTAAGTAAAGACGAGTTTTTCGGAGAACACGATGGATAGCTGCATGACGGAATTAGAATTCCCTGAAAATGTCCTGGAACTGTGGAAGCACGCCGGTGGGGTCATGCAACTGCAAAGTCTTTACAGTAGCGAAGGGTCGAGAGCGTACGATTTAGCGACCAGCACAGATTACAGTGAGATTCGTGAAATGGTCACAACCGTATCAAGATCGTCAGGTGAAATCCTAGAACTTGCTGCTGGTGCTGGCCGACTTACATTACCCCTAGCTACGTTGGGTCGCCGGATCACTGCCCTGGACTTGTCGAGTGAAATGCTGACCATGTTACGTGACAAGACATCTCGACTTCCGGAGTCGTTGCGACGAAACATTGAATCAGTCGAAGCTGATATGACAGCTTTCAAACTTTCCCAGGAATTCGGAACTATTATCATCGCCGCTACTTCGATCACCCTCCTTGACGCTCCAGCACGACAGGAACTTTACAAACGTGTCAATGAACATCTATCTGATGATGGAGTTTTTGTTGTCACGGTCGCGAAGGGTCTAGACAACACACAACCCCATGTTGTTGAAACGCACGTGACCCCTACCAATAATGACGAAATGACGTTTATCGTCAGTTATAAACCTGCAGAAGGATATCGGGATGTCTTCATGGTACACCGGCGCGTCACTTCAGTAGAACCACTACGAGTTTTCCATTCCAGAGTGCAGCTCTTTACCCTCGCGGATCTCAGCAGTGAGCTGGAAGAATCAGGGTTTCACATTATCTCAAACGAGCCCGTTGACTCGGGAAATAACAATTATCAGTCAGTGGTGGTTTCAGCCCGTCGAATCCAGCACTAATTCTCATAGAACGGAGCTTAACAATGTATGCACTAGTAGCAATTGGGCCGAACTGTGATTCCAGCATTGCAGATAACCCAAAAAGGTTTGTGAAGCTGTGTGAAGTAAAGTTTGGAAATATTCCTGTGCGATTTGGAGTATCGAACATCGCTAAGCCTTCCTTTGATCCCCAGTCTGAAAGAGATCGGGATTTTGTTCTAGTGAGGGTGACTGCGTTTTCCTGCAATTATCGCGATAAGGGACTGCTCCTTTTTAACCTAGAAAGTAATCCCGACTCCATAATCCCATTTGGTTCTGAATTTTCAGGAACTATTGTGTCTGTCGGAGCCGGAGTTGAGGATTTCCACATCGGAGATCGTGTGATGCCCGAGAGTGCCTACCCTGAAGGCCCAGCAGAAGGCATCTCTCCAGGAGTTGCAACGAATTTTGCGTCTCAGGGATGGTTGCGGTTGCATCACGGGAAACTTACGAAAGTTCCTGATTCTATGGATGATCTTGTTGCCGCAAGTTTCACATTAGGGGCGCAAACTGCAATGGGAATGATTCGGCGCTCCGGAATCCTACACGAGGGTGGCAGGCCCGTGGTTTTTAGTAGCAGATCGGCAACATCCCTATTCGTAACCAAGTTTCTAGCAAATCACGGTTTTAAACCTGTTTGCCTAACAACTTCAGATTGGACACCAGAGGAAAGAAGGCTTATCGAGCCAGCTACTCTCATAAAGATCGATCGAGACAATCCGACTCGAGCATTGGAAGGATTGAGCTTCACTCACGTATTTGACCCATTTGTCGATATGAATCTTCCACTGGGGGCCGAGATTCTAGAGTTGGGTGGCACCTACACGACGTGCGGATTCTTGAACCAACATCCAGAATTGTATGGCGAGTCGACCAAGAAGCTAGGACTCGGTGTTCAGGTCGGGTTGCAGAACGTCATCATCAAGAATTTACGAATTCAGGGAAATTGCCTCGGCTTTCGCTCAGACCTTGAACGAGCTCTCAATATAGCGACAATTCATGGAGCTCCATTCCCTGTTGAACGCGAGTTTTCTTTTGCCGATATTGAAGGATTCATCAATGAGAGTTTCTTCGACAGATCGAAGCTTGGAAAAGTCGTCATGCGAATGCGTCAGCCTGAGCCAGCTGAGTAGTATCTTGAGGTACTGAGTGAGGTCTGTACAGATGATCACTCGTCGCAGGTAGTAGTCTCATCATGAGTGCGCTAGGAGCGGGTAGTTGGTACTGTGATTATGGAACTGTGGTATTGCTAGCTTCCGGGTATTCCGTACCGCAGCGGGGATCTTAACTATTGGTGACTGGCTGAGCTTGTGTGGGGTGTTGCCGTATATCGTAGTCACCGAGTTCGACGCATTGGCCAGTGCTGGATCTGCTAACGAGTGACGTCCTATCCATTAGCCGACCCATGTCATCTAGGTTAAAATGCGGTTGACCTTTAAGGGCGCTATAACTAGTCTGAAGGATACCAATCTGCGTCTCGATGTTTGATCTGGGGTTCCTGAATCTCCGCTCTTCACTTTTGAGCGGTGCAACTACTCGTTGACGCTCTCAAATAGTTCCTCTACTTTGCATTCCAAGACGGTTGCGATTTTCATCAGGACGTCCATGCGCACGGGTTCGTTTTTGCCGAGTTTGGCGAGTGAGTTACTGCTGATTCCTGCTGCTTCGCGGAGTTGGACTTTGTTCATGTTCTTGTCAATGAGGATCTTCCAGAGTTTGTTGTATCGGATTTTCATGGGCGTTCCTTTCGACTCCACTTTTCACCGAAGAGAGCTTGTTCATTATTGTCGAGCTTGAGTACCATCGTGGCCGTGAGAATAGCTTGAGCCTCGGGTGTGCATTCGCTGGTTTTGTCTACGGAGATGAAGATCTGTTTCTCGATTTGACCGTTGTAGACGCACACAAGGTTGGACAGGTCGGGTCTGGGCATTGAATCGAATACAATCGAGTCGTGAGCGACTGCGGGTAGCACTGTGTTTTGCATGACCGCGATGTCGTAGATGACCATGCTGCGATGGTTTGTTCCCGTGCCTCTATCCTTCGGTGTCTCAAAGGTATAGCTGTTGTAGGCGTTGAGTGTGATTTTGGGAGCGTTGTATTCACCGCCGGTAATTTCATCGTTGATTAGCTCCATCTGGGTATTGATGGCAATCTCAATATCGGTGAGGACGTTCTCGATTTGTTCGTGGTAGCGATTGCTGGCTTGCTTCTTCTCGTTCTGGAGGCGGTTGCGGGTGTCAAATGCCTCATTCTCGTCTTTGAGCTTATTGATCCTGCGATCCAGAGACGTGTAGGCATCGAGGAACTCGTCTGTGAAAGCTTTCGATGTCGGGATCGAGTCCATGTATGAAAAGAGGTCGCGTTCGGCTACTTCAAATTCCTCGATTTGTCGCTCGACCTCGATTTTGGCTTCCTCGAGCTCTTCGCTGAGGATGGTCTGGATCTTGGTGTGGAATTTTTCAATGTCGACGAGTTTTTCGAGGTAGGCGTTAGGGAAGAACTCGTGGAGTGCGGCTAGGTCGGCTTCTGTGGGGTATGCGCCATGGCGGAGGTTGAGATCCAATAGGTGGAGCTCGTCCTTCTTAGCCTTGATTGCGCGTCGTATGTCAGTCAGCTGGAGTTTGAGGGTATTGCGTTCATTAGCGTTTTCAACTTCGGCAGGATCAACTGAGGTTTCAGCGGATTGGGCGAGTTTGTTCCGTTCGTGTTCGAGCTTGGCAATCTCGACGATGTTTGCCTTGTATTTAGTGAGCCCGTCGACAGTAGAGGGGATGAACTCGTAGCGGCGAGCCGCACAGAAAGCACTTATCCGTTCATCGGCGTTTTGGAGTTGGTTCTTAAACTCTTCGATGGATTTATAGTACTCGAACAAAGCGATTAGGATGTTGATCGCGTCGCGTTGGGATTCTTCACCGCTCCGTGTTTGGAGGGGTTTGAGTTCGTTGTGGTTGGTCTTGCCGTAGATGCGGAAGAAGCGACTGAGTGTGTTACGGAAGGACACTCCTGGCAGATCCATCCCGTATTGCTGGGCGAGCCAGGTGGTGAACTGCCTAATCTCCCATGGCTGCGCGATGATGTTTCGGTTTTCGTTAACGACAAGCACTGTCTTTGCATCATCAGAACGCTGGGTGAAGCGATATTCGATGCCGCCGAATTGGAATGTGAAGTAGATGGTGTGGGCGTCGAGTTCTTTAACAGCGTCACTGTCAACGTAGGAGTTGCCGCCAAAGACAAAGTCGATGATGAGCATCATAGTGGATTTGCCGATGGATCCTGCTTCTCCTTTGATCGAGCCAAGGATTGTATTGAGCCCCATGTGAAACGTGATGGGTGGGCGTGGCTGGCCATCAACCTTAAACAGGTCACAACTGATTTCTTTCAGCATCGGTATAGAATCCCTTCATCGCTGAGTTCGATGCGTCCGAGAGCGTACAGGCAGTCCAGTGCATCGATCAGCTTGATCGGATCGGTCCGGGCTGGAACCAGGTGGAATGCTACTTGCTTGGGTGTCATCGGCTCATCGAGAAGCCTCAAGATCTCAGGCAGTAGCGGCAGTGCTGTGGCTTGGTAGGAGAACAATTTGTTAGGAAGCAGCATCGAACACCTCGCATGACTGGACAAAGCAGGACACCACGTAGGCGCAGTAACGCTGGTCTTGTTTCGTGATCTGGCTCAGCCGATCAGTGAGGTCGCTGTGGATGCGCATTTTGGGGTAACCCTTGTCGATGAGTTTGCGCGCCAAGGCTTTGATTTGTGCACGCAACAGCGTGTCGTCGAAGGTTTTCAAACGGACTTCTTCTTGCATCTGCTGTTCGATAAACCTGTAGAAGCGGGTAACATGCGTCACGACTTCGTCGTAGATGAAGAAGTCCGTGTGTTCGTCAATCTTGTCCTTGACCGCGACTGGTTCGAACTCCAGCGGCTCGAAGTCGGTGTACTTGGCATTGCCGAGCTTTTCTATGACTTTGGTGATGCCGCGTTCAATATCGGCGGTAGAGAGAAGTTGCCGGGCGTCTGCGCTGCGAGCTTGGACATCCTTGTTCATTTTGAGAGCGCGAGCCTCGGCCTTCTTATGGCCCAAAGCATAGGCTTGGAAGCATGCCGGACACAGCGCAATCAAATTTGCGTAGTCACGCGAGTTCCCGTCAATCCTGGTGATCTCATAGAACGGGACGCTCACGCTATTTGCCGAGTGGGTGTGCAGGTGCTGGCCACATCCGTTGCGAGAACAGGTATGTTTACATTCGTGAATCGTACGTATCTGGCCGACGGTGAATATCTTGTTCGTATCACGTCTGCAGAACATACGGATTTGCTTGAAGATGCTCTTGCTTCGCCAGCGTTCTCGACGTACCTCGGGAGAAAAGCGTTTAATGCTGAATTCCCGTTTTATCTTGGGCGGGGAAGCGCGGATGTATTCGAGCAAATTCCTGTTTTGCAAAGAGACGCATCTGGAAAATCCAGCCAAAACTCTACTGTGGTGTTAGCGATAAAACTTGGGAAGTTCTACCCTGCTTCTGGAATGCGGAGCAAAATTCAGCTACCTGTCATTGCGTCTGATGAGGTACGACTTCGCCGTATTTCAGAATTATTAGAGATTCGGCGGCGCCCGATTGAGCAGTAGTTTTGGTTGCGTAAACTAACGTCACTGCGATGTGTAAATCGGGACAGTGAGCGGCAACTCACTGTCCCGATTTGCGCTTACCCCAGTCAATGCTGTTAAGATTGTTGACGCTGGTTCTCAGCACGCGAGTGTAGCTTAATGGTAAAGCCTCTGCCTTCCAAGCAGATGACGCGAGTTCGATTCTCGTCACTCGCTCTGTTTTGTTCGCCTCAGGCGCGCAGAACACCGGGATATAGCGCAGGTTGGTAGCGCGTCCGCTTTGGGAGCGGAAGGTCGTGGGTTCAAATCCCGCTATCCCGACAATCTGAAAAGCCCGGTATTCCGCTGAAAAGGAGATGCTGGGCTTTTTGTATCGCCACCTGGGAAGAGTCCATCGCCTGGTTGGCCGATCTTACTGGGTGGAATCACCGCTACAAGAACTTCCTTGCTGAAAAACCCGCCGACCAAACGGGAAGATCATCGATACTCACCGCCAGCTCATTGAGGCTCGAAATTCACTGCATCAAGCCCAAACACAGATCAACCAATGGGGCACCGGCATCAACTGGACCGACCTACACCGCAGCGTCCAATAGAACGAAACCTACTAAACCCCAGCAACACATTTTGTCCTATAAGCCTTTTCTTTTCCGCCCCAGACTTGCGAAAAAATGTTTTGTGACGCCGATTGCGGCGGTGATTGCGCTGTGTGTCATGCCGGTTGATTCGACACGTTCTCGGAATTGTGGCGTGAGTTCTGTAATTGCTGACATGTTCACCTCCTTTTCATTTTGGCTATCTCTTCTTACTCACATCGACTAATTAGCTTTACCGTTTTGGTATGTCAAGTCAATTTTGGAAAAAGCTTTTCTCAAAACGAAAAATGTGGTGGTGTGTCCAACATGAATACAATGGATTGGCTGGAAAAAGTTACAGCAACACACAGGTCTAAACTGTCGATTAATTCGATAGCAACAGGTTCAAAAATTCCCCAGGCAACGCTAAACAGGCGAATAAAAGCCGGGACGCTAGATGCTGAAATGGTTATTGCCATCAGCCGCGCGTATAACTATGACGTTATCGAGGCATTTTTAGAGCTTGGTATTCTCACAGAGAGAGATCTCTGCTCCAAGGAGATAAAAGCAACGATTCGAGACGCTACCGATAAGGAACTGGCTGATGAGATTATGCGACGTATGAGACGCGGCGGCGGGGAAGTTTTCGATAGGTCGATCAACACCCCAGACGACGGCGAGGAAGGCGCATAAAAAAGAAAGAATCCCCTATGACACTAGACCAGCTTTTCAAGCCCGCCACGTCATAGGGGATACAAACATGATAGATAAAACCGGCAGGCACCGATGCCGCCTACTCACACGCACAACACACAATATTTCTTGATCCGTGTATCGAGTCAATACCACGACATTTGCGGGCAACTCTCGCGCATGAGCTTGGGCACGCTTTCTATGGGCATGACGGGTCGCAACATGAAGACGGTGAGCGTTTGGCAGATTCTTTCGCTGCGTGCGTCCTTGTCTCTCCGTCCGAGTATGTGATTGCGGAACAACTCCATGACGGAAACAGACACAACATTGCCGCTGATTTAGATGTGCCGGTGTGGATTATTGATGCATACCGCGCCACCCTTTAAAAAGACACGCGCATACGCGAACAAAAAAACGAGGGGCACCCAAAACAGGTGCCCCTGACAACAACAAAAACTAGCGGGAGAAAACCACATTCTCATGCTTGAAATCAATAGCCTGAACCTCAAGCGTGACATCCTTCGGATCAGCAAAAGCATACCCTTTAACCCACGTGATCGACTTCCCCGGCAACACCGACGTTGATGGCGGTAAATCAAGGCCGTTAGCAAGATCTAAAACTTGGCTAGCCTCCTGACCACCCGATGATGCCACAACGTTAAACGTCGCTGGTTTCACCGGCTTATCCGTACCATTCTTCAACGTGATCTGAATCTTGTGGGGCGTGCCTTTCTCGGCACCCGACGCGAACTTGCCAGGCTTAAACTTCCCCAAATCCTTCACCGTAATAGCCAAACCATCCGGATAAGTCACAGTCTCCCCCAGCTTCGGCGTCTTGTTTACTTCAGACGATGAAGACTCAGACGCCGACGCGGAAACAGACGCCGACTCGGAAACAGACGGCGACGAACCTTGCGAGGACACACTAGCCTGCTGCTTATCGCACGCAGAAACCGAAAAAGCTAAACCAACAATGCTCATAAGAGCTAAAAATTTCTTTCCCATGGCACAATGATCACCTCGGGGGGGAAAGTCAAATTGTTGACAGGAATAATCTAAGAAAAACACAAACCCCGACAAACACACCAGACCACACACAACACCAGCATCAACGTTGACTTACCAGAAGGGAATTTAGTTTAGTTTGCGCGAGAAACCCCAGGAACCGAGCACAACAACAAGCCACACCCGGCTCCCGTATCAATATTAATCCTGCGCGCTCCGCGTTTTACTGCCAGATCTGTTCGCGCACCACGATCAGGCCGATTAGCCTGCCACGCATCGACGGTCTGCACACTCCACCCATACTTCACACCATTCCCGCTACCCACAACCACATCAGGCTCAGGCAGGCGCCCGTCACAAAATACCCAACCCACTCGACACTATCGGCGAAGAAAACCAAGACACAGATGAATAATCAGAAAAATTTCAGGAGTTTCTGGGGGTAATTATGGTCGAGCGTAAGGGGAAGTTGTTCCGTGTGGGATATCACCGGCGTGGAGAGAGTGAATCTTCCAGGCATTGGCTTGCCTTGAATGATCCTGATGCCGGCAAGCCTATGTTGACGAACGAGAAACTCGCGAGTTTTGCTAGAGAACGCGCGAACGAGTACGTCGCTGGTCGTGACGGTGCTCAAGGCAAGTAAGACACGGTTTAGGACGTACCTATGGCAGGGGAGGATTATGGTGGAGGGGTGTTGATCATGAGTGCTGGTTTCGTGTGGAGTGTGGCCAAGATGAACAGTGCTAATGGTTTTGAGGTCCACGATAAGTCGGCCATGATTGGCAGGTGCCGGGTTTTAGATCTGATGGGCACAGTGTGGGTCATGTGGATCCAACACCGTTGTGGCAGGTGTAGCCTTTCTGGCTCCAAACGGAGGGGAACTCAAGTCCCAGATTGCCGTCGTCGATACGATTAAAATGGCTGTATCCTAAAACACACTTTTCAATGAAGCAGAGTGATGATCTTGATGACTCTTTCATCCGCACCAACAGTGGATTACCCCGTGCTCTTCGCGTTCGAAACTGGACAATGGTGGGACTATGCGATGCTGATCGTCGTTACCGCCGCACTTGCTGTCACCGCGTGGCTTGCGCAAAGAAATAAGTGGGTCGTATTGGCGGTTTTTGTGATTGCCCCTATCCTTCTCACAATTTTCTGGTGGCCCTACTCAACTCAAGGAACTGGTTCGGCCGGTTGGTTCCCGATTGTAAAACAGTATTCGGCTCTCGCTGGATCTCTGTGTTTGGTGGCGTTGCAGTACTCGCAAAAGCTTCGTCGAAACCAGTGGTACCTCCTCATCCCGCCCGCGATCCTGGCGATTAACATCCTCGAAGCTGTCGTCCGCGACTTTCAATGTGCATCGATCCATAACCTTCACCCCGAAACTGGCCTGGCCACGTGGGGAGGGCCGTGGAACTATATGAATGGGATCGCCGGCATTCTTAACCTTCTTGCGATCTCGGGTTGGGTTGGAATTTTCGTCGCGAACAACAAATCCAAAGCTATTATGTGGGGAGATCTCACCCTGGGCTGGATCATTGCTTACGACCTGTGGAACTTCGCCTATGTTTACAACTGCCTCTCTGATCGTGCATGGTATTCAGGGCTTGCGTTGCTCGCGTCATGCACTATCCCTGCGCTATTCCCGAAGTTGCGCGGTTCGTGGATCCAGTTCCGAGCTTACACGCTGACATTGTGGTCGGCGGTGGTTCTGACTTTCCCGCATTTCATGCACGATTCAATGTTTGCTCACAGATCATCGCATAACACCTCCGCGCTTTTCCTTTTCTCGTTCGTGGCACTGATCGCCAACATTGTGGTGTTCGGTTATCACGTTTATCGCCTTTCGGTGCTCAAACGGAACCCGTTCAAAGTTGAGATTTACTCAGACACTCCAGACTACATCCGTATGGTTCGCAAGAATGCTTCCGACGAGGATAAGAATCTTATCGCCGCGCGCCTAGGAACCACCCCGGAGCGGCTGGGTTATCGCAAACCGTCCAAGCGCCGACGGGGGATGCGCCCGAAGTACTAGTGCGGTTATCCCAATCCGATCATATGTAAGAGAGGCGACGCCGAATCACCGGCGTCGCCTCTCTTACGCTACTCGATTATTTCGTCTTTCCCCAGCCTTTGAGATAGGTTTTTTCCTTCTTCTGGCGGATCTGCTCATCCCAAGAGAACTTTGGTTCTTCCCAGTCGGTGAAGTAGTCCTCGTCCACAATATCTGCCCATGGAGTACCCGGCCCTGTGGGCGGCCAGTTTGGATTGTCCGTTACTGGTTCACGGATCTCTTTGACTGCAGGGTTTTGCCGTCCGAAACGCATCCACTGCGTGTAGGTTTCCTCGAAGAGTGGTGTGCCGTCCCATCGTCCTGCTGGTGTGCCAGTCTTAAACCAGCGCCCACCGAGCACTCCACGCATGAACTTACCGCTGTATTGCTGCTTCTTTTTAAATTCTACTGTTCGTTTGACGTACAAATTCTGCAAGTGGGTCATCACTCCACCGATGAGCTCAATATTGAGCCAGTTGACTGCGCCGATGAACTTGTTGTCTGGTTCAAAACCGATTCGCCAGTGGTTGATCAAGCGGCAACGTTCGCCCTTGAGCGGCACAAAGTAGAAGCACCAGGCTGCCGCGAAATGCTTCATGAAGGGGAAGCGGAATGCGTAGGCTCCCGGAGCTGCTGGCGGGTTCTTCGTATCGACCCACTGGACGAGGTACTTGCCGGGCACCACGTCGGCCCATTCCATTGACATGCCGTGATAGTCGAAAGCAGCTACGTCGCCGGGCATCATCGAATCGGGTTGCTGGAACTCTTCTTGAATTTCATAGGAATTGAAGAACGGTAGCCGTGCAAAAACTCGCTCTAAAAATTCTGAGCTGAACGAACCTGACTTGTCGCAACCAATCTGCTTGAAAATGCGGTAGACAGCGTAAGCCGGGGCATCGATGTCGATGGCGTATGTGGAGGAATAACCGTTGCGATAATTCGCGTCGATCAAATCATCCGCGGGGTAGACCCACTCTTGCTCTTCTTTCGTTGCTTTGCCGCTGAGCTGGCTGAAGGCAACCAATGTGGAGAGACCGGCTAGGGCGGCGGTACCTCCCAGGGTCATGAATGTCGATTTCTTCATATGTGAGACTCCTTCGTCGACGTCTGACAATGTTGTGACGTTAGTCTCCATTGTCTCAGTTTTTCGTCGCTAATATTTAAGGAGAAAGTCCCAAAAATTATTGCTTTTCACGTGTGTAACGGTGCATTTGTGGAAGCGTGCATGAAATCATGAAATAAGGAAACGCTATGTCTTCACTTTTCCTCTGGGAAATCGGAACACCAGCAGTTTATGTATTCTGGGTGGTCGTATTGATTGCTCAGATCGCAATCGCAGAAATCAACCGACGTTGGAACTGGACGATCTTTGCGCTCTGGACTGTCGGTGGTGTCGCGGTGATGCCGTACGTGATTACGCACGGCGTGCCCATGGTGGGGTGGTTCCCCTTCGGAAAGTTCGTCATTATGATTGCCACGGCAACAATGACAGGTTACCTACTCGTCCTGGGCAAGCGAAATCCAGTGAAAGCTCGCAAATACGCGCTGTGGATGGGAGTGGCGTTATGGCTGGGTTTAGCAATCAACATCATGGAAGCAAACATCCGTGACATCACGATTTTCTTCGAAGCTGACAAGTACTATGCGTGCGGTGCCGATCCGCAATGTCTACAGGCGATCAATGATGCGCGGTCAATCGATGTGCTCAATGGATTGCCCGAATCGCGCGGGATCACTGCGCCACTTCATTCGCCTGAATGGTACCAAGCGCTCGCATCGAACTTTGCAGCTAACCACGTCGGCGTCGACCCGGCAACAGGTTTCCGAACGATCGGAGGGCACTGGAATCTTCTCTCTGCAGCAGCTGGTCTACTCAATATCATCACAATCACTGGCCTAGGGAAGATCTTCGTCACTTCTGAATCGAAAGCTGTGACACCGGACGGGAAGACGCAGGTTCGCGGTCTGATCTGGGTCGACATGGTGTGGCCATGGGTCATCGCATACGATTTGTGGAACCATGCATTCCTTTACAACGCACTTGCCGATTACACGTGGTACTGTACTTTCGCTTTGTTACTCGCCTGCACGATTCCCGCTTTCACGTGGGCAAAGGGGCAGTGGATCTGGTTTAGATGCTTTACGCTGATGTTCTGGATTGCGGCCAACAACTTGCTCCCGGAAATGCTTGTCAAGCCGAGCGAGATGACGAACTTCGCGACAATGAATCCAGTAGCAAATATTGTCTGTTCCTGGGCAGCTCTGATCTTTAACATTGGTTTGTTCGTTTACTGGCTTTACAAGATCGTCAGCAAGAAGCGTCACCCGCTCACAGGCTGCCTCTACTACGAGCTGGGCGAATTCCGTACGATTGTGCGTCAACATGCCGACGCAGAAACAGCACAGTGGATCACGCAAGAGATTCCTGAAACGCCGCAAGAGCTTGGTTTTATTGACCGGTAGCGTCTCATCAGCTGTGCGTGATACTGACCGACGTCGTCGCGAACGTAACGAGAATCGGTGGGGGAAATGCAAAGTGAACGTGGTGAGTAACATTGCTAGCAGTATCCGCAAAGCTACGGTAATGGTTTATTATGGAACAGTATGCGTGTAATTACCGCGCCTTAGACCAACTCGGTCGCGGCAAGATCGCGTCGAGAAGAAAAGCAATGGACGAGAAGTCCCCAACATACTGAGTGGAGTTAATCCGTGAAGAATTCCGTTGAGTTCCTCAGCGCCACTCGCGCCAACGTGACCATCGAGGTCCCGGTGGACGAGTTTGTGCCCGCCTACGAGAAGAGCGTGAAGGAGGCCGGTAAACAGATCACGATCCCCGGTTTCCGCAAGGGGAAGGCCCCGCGTCGCGTCCTCGAGGCTAACCTCGATAAGCACTACCTGATTGACCAGACCATCAACGACAATCTGGACAAGTACTACCAGACCGCGATGAACGAGCTCGGTATTGCTCCGATGGGTCAGCCTGAAGTGGAACTCGATTCGCATCCAGAGATGACCGGCAAACCGGATGACACCCCACTGCGCGTTTTGATCAACGTTGTGGTGCGCCCGGAGATTATCATGCCAAACCCGGCAGATGTGACCCTTACCCTTGGCTCGACCGAAGTCTCCGATGAGGATCTCGAGAAGGAGCTCACCGATCTTCGCCAGCGTTTCGCATCGCTGAAGGACGTTGATCGTGCGGCTCAGGAAGGTGACTTCGTCAACATCGATATGGTGGCGACCATCAACGGCGAGGAAATTGACGACGTCTCGGGCGTTTCTTATCAGATCGGCGATGGATCGATGCTGAACGGCCAGGATGAAGCTCTCACTGGCGCCAAGGCTGGCGATGTCGTTGAGTTCACAGCGACGATGAAGGGCGGCGAGCACGAAGGCGAAGAAGGTGACGTGAAGATCACCGTCCACTCCGTCAAGGAGCAGGAGCTTCCGGCTGCTGACGACGATTTTGCTCAGATGGCTTCTGAGTTCGACACTATCGATGAGCTCAAGAAGGATCTTGCTGAGACTGCAAAGACCAACAAGGCTGAAGCTCAGATCGTTGAGATCCAGACCAAGCTGCTCGAAAAGCTCATTGAAGCGTCCGATTTTGAGCTTCCGGAAGGTGTTGTGGATTCCGAGATTGCAAACCACCTTCAGCAAGAAGGTAAGTCTGCGGACGATGCACACGCTGAGGAGATCCGCGAGGACGTTGAAAGCGCTCTGCGTACCCAGCTGCTCCTGGACGAGTACGCTGAAGCATTTGGCGTGACTGTTGAACAGGATGAGCTCTTGAACTTCCTCATTCAGCAGGCTCAGGCGTACGGTATGGATCCGAACCAGTTCATC
This sequence comes from Arcanobacterium sp. (ex Cirak et al. 2026), assembly GCF_053585065.1. NCBI lineage: Bacteria > Bacillati > Actinomycetota > Actinomycetes > Actinomycetales > Actinomycetaceae > Arcanobacterium > Arcanobacterium sp. (ex Cirak et al. 2026). The sequence goes on along the minus strand of NZ_JBQJCE010000005.1, from coordinate 32,596 downwards.
CAGGCTGCAGTTCAAACTAACCAGATCAATATCTTCGCTGGGGAAGTTGCCCGTAACAAAGCTCTTCTCACTGCGCTTCGTTTCGCCAACATCGTCGACGACAAGGGCGAGAAGTTCGATGTTGCTGAGGTAATCGGTGAGCGTGACGAGAAGGAGAAGGATTTCGACTTCACCGCGCAGAAGCCTACTCGCAAGGTTTCACCTCAGGTTGGAAAGTCGGAAAAAGCTGAGAAGAAGGCCGACAAGCCTGCTAAGGCTGAAAAGGCTGCAGCTGGTGACTTCGATCCGGCCGACCACAAGGTGGACGAGGTGCTCGAATACCTTGAGTCCGCAGACGAGGCCGAGAAGGCTCGTGTCATCAAGGCTGAAGAAGCTGGCAAGGGTCGCAAGACCATTCTTGCCAAAGCCTGAGAGAATTGCGTGAAAGTCTAAGCGACATCACAATTCGCTAACAGTGGAGGGAAGGAGGAATCCTTCCCTCCACTCGTTATACTCGGGGAAGTAATCATTCTTAAAAGGAGGAAACGTGAGCGTTCCAACCAACGCCGGCGAAGGTCCTCAGGGCGCATTTGGCCTTGGAGATTCGATTTATAACCGGCTCCTCAAAGAGCGCATTATCTGGCTCGGATCAGAGGTGACTGATCAGTCAGCTAACGTGATCTGCGCACAACTTCTGTTGCTGTCTGCTGAGGATCCGGAAAAGGATATTTATCTCTACATCAACTCTCCCGGTGGATCGGTGACTGCTGGTATGGCGATTTACGACACCATGCAGTACGTCAAGCCTGATGTCGCCACAGTTGGCATGGGTATGGCTGCGTCGATGGGGCAATTCCTGCTCACAGCAGGCGCCAAAGGAAAGCGTTACATCACACCACACACGCGCGTTCTCATGCATCAGCCACTGGGCGGGGTGGGAGGCACAGCCACCGAAATCCGCATCAACGCTGATCTGATCTTGCAGATGAAGCAGGAGCTTTCCCAGCTCAATGCGAACCACACGGGCCACACGCTCGAAGAAATTCTCAACGATTCGGATCGTGACCACTGGTTTACCGCCAAGGAAGCCTTAGAATACGGATTTGTTGACCACATTATTGAATCGTCCACCTCAGTGATTGGTGGCGGCGGTGTGGCTGAGAGCCACGGCGATCAGGGCGAGAACTGAGAGGGGAGAGGATGAACTACACAATGGCGAATACTGGTGTATCACTTCCCGGTGGCATGGCTCCGGCAATGCCAACATCGCGCTATATTCTTCCGAACTTTGAAGAGCGTACTCCCTACGGTTACAAGCGTCAGGATCCATACGCAAAACTCTTTGAAGATCGCATTATCTTCCTCGGTGTGCAGGTGGACGACGCTTCTGCCGATGACATCATGGCGCAGCTTCTGGTGCTCGAATCTCTCGATCCAGAAGCCCCGATCACGATGTATATCAACTCGCCCGGGGGGTCGTTTACAGCACTGACCGCGATTTACGACACCATGCAGTATATTAAGCCGCAGATTCAGACGGTCTGCCTTGGTCAAGCTGCTTCGGCTGCTGCCGTGCTTTTGGCTGCTGGTTCACCGGGGCGTCGTCTTGCTCTTCCGAATGCTCGTATCCTCATTCATGAGCCAGCGATGCAGGGGGCTCAAGGCCAGGCATCGGATCTTGAGATCATCGCAGACGAAGTCGATCGCATGAATCGTTGGATCATCGATACGATTGCTGCGCATACTGGGCAGGATCCCCAGCAGGTCAAGAAGGACGTCTCGCGTGACAAGATCCTTACTGCTCAGCAGGCGAAGGAATATGGTCTCGTTGACCAAGTTCTTGTCTCTCGTAAGGCGACCCCGGAGCAACTTCCGAGGGTCTGATGAAAACACGGCAGTGAAGGCTGAAGGCGGGGCACGACCCCGCCTTCACCATATCGAGGCAGACTGGGGGATCTAGTGAACATTGCACTACCTGGTTTAATCAGCCGTGAAATTCGCCTTAACATTAATCCCAACAATGATCAGTATGAAACCGTACCGCGCTCATCAGGCTGCTTATCATCCGTGTGCTCGGTAAAACGGTAAAAGGCACTGAAGCTGGTTATCAACCGGGTACTGTTCAGGTCTACTCACGACCGATCTCAACACTATGGCGCTTGAGAACATTCCAAATCTTCCACACTCCATAGACCCAATAGTTCTCTTGATAGATTTTACGGACACGAAAAAGCCGAGGTGGCTTTGAGTAACTCATTCGTATCGTGAAGTCCGTGAACTTCTCACCGTAACTGAGCGTTTTGCGTGATCGTTCTTCCTCAGCTCGATGGAACATACCTGAACTTTGAGCTCATTGAATCCGCTGACGAACCCTAGCCACGACAAGGACACTCCCAACTTCGGAGCCATCGTCTCACAAACAGAACACATCGATATGTCCTCAGTCAGGATGCGACCCTCGACAAGATAACTCACACGATCCTGTGCAGACTGATCACAACAGCCTTGATTATTGCGTCGCTATATCAGCAGGATGTTCAAGCCATTGAACGACGCTGCGCAATCGAGATAGCCGCAGCGGCTGCCAGGATGCTTAGCATCATCACCGGAAGAATACCCGAATCACCGGTGACCGGTAGAGTACCTGTGGTTACATCTGCAATCCGGATCTTCACGGTACCGTCTCTATCCGGTGTCGTTCCAGAAGAACGAGTCACCTCACCAGTAGTAGGGTCAAGCAAATCGACCAGAGCAGTGCTTGCACCGTTGACGCGTTTGAGAGTGTGCTTCTGCTTATCCGGTTCGTTCAGAAAGACGTGCTTCCCATCTGCCTGGGTCACAACCTCGATGAAAACTGGCCCCGGAAGCAGGTTGAAGCCGGTGGGCGCCTTGGTCTCGACGATTGCATAGTAGCCATCGCGAATCTCGAAGCGTCCATTCTCAAACGTGACTGGAGCTGACCTATTGATCAGTCCCGCAGCGTCGCTCGGGAAGAGTGAGAATTCAGCACCATTGAGCTCAGAGGACTTGTTCGAAGCATCGACCTTAATCAGCTTGAGATATGTCTTCGCTGGCGGAGTGACTGGTACACAAGCATCATTATTTTCTGGTCCATCAGCGTCATTACGCATCGTCACCAGATTGAATAGACCACCTGCGCTCGGTTCGCCAGCGCCGTCGGTCTTACAGATTCCTGCCTTAGTCCAGTCGACTCTGTTGAGATCCACAGCCTTGACTACCACTTCGACCTTATAAGTCGCATAGTTGTCTTGACCAGCTGGAGAGCCCTTGAGAATTGGCTGGAGTTCCGTAGAACCCTCGGGAATCTCGAAGTGTTGACCATTAATTTGACGGCCATCAAGCGAAACCTTCTCGACAGTAAAACCGGCAGGCACTGTCAACGAATCTTCAATCTTCGGATGCTTTGCTGCAACCGTACCTGAATTGGTTACCTTGACCTCATAGGTCACAGTAGCCCTTCCGTCAGGGCCGATTTGAATAGCCTTACCAGTCTTGCCTGCAGGGAAGCCTTGCACAGCCTTTTCGACTTTAAAATGTGGCTTCGCAGTGACCTTCTTATTGAGGACTTTGCAGTGGATGCGCGAGGCATTTGACAAGTCCGACAGCTTAAACCCGTACTTATCAATATTTTCAACCAGCACTTCAGGCTTACTTGGATGTGTTGTATCGACGCAGATTGCATTGGCATTCTGCGTACCCCGTTTAACGATATCCCATCCACCGCTAGGTTCTGGCCCCTTCAAAATGTTTTCTGAGATCGTGATCGTTCCATTTTTAAGGGTTGGTCGGGCGAGCTGAAGACGATATTCGAGCGTGGAATCATCCCCTGTATTCTTAGCAAGGGAGGATGCGGTAGTCGCATCGGCAAAGGTAAAGCCCCGAGCGAGTCCCGAGGCATCAAAATGCCAACCGGCGCCACCAGGACGAACTTCCCCGTCATCAACCTGAGTTTCTTTTTCCACAGTGATGGCAGCATGACAACCCGCCAGTGCAATGTCGCTCAGCACGCGAGCCAGATTGTCCTCATTTGTGCCATCAAATACGATCCAATCTTTCTTAGCGATCTCAGAGGCGGATACCACCGGAGTAGTCGTACCGTTTGGGCCGCTGATCGCAGTAAGGTTGCGTTGCGACAATGTTGGATCTGAAGCGCGTCCAACAATACCGCCTTGGCTGAATGAGCCAACACCTACCCCAACAATACGAGTACCTTGACCGCTTGCTTTCAGGCGGTTTGCGCTAAGGATTGCGTTTTCCACCATCGCAAAATCACCAGCATTACCAGGACCAGCCTGTCCTCTCTTAGCGGAACGTGTAGGGTTACCATCCGTCACCATCAAGACGACGTCATAACGATTCGAAGCGTTACTGCTTTCGTTGTGGCTGGCTGCGGATCTCAATGCAGCATCCCAATTCGTCGCGCCTTCGAACGAAAGCTTCTTCAAATTATCCTTAACTTTTTGAACACCAGCATCGTTCATTTCAATGGGATCTTCAATCTGATACCAACTGTTGCGGGAAAATAGTCCGCCGCTTGCGAGGTCACTCGCGAATGTTTTTAAAGCAAGCTTCGAGCCCGTGCCACGAAGACCCTCCGCGAGTCTACTAATACCGGCAATTGCGCTTTCCCGAGTGGACTTCCCGCCTTGGAAAAGTGGGCTGCCCATCGACCCTGAGGTATCAAGAATCACAGCAACATTAAGGCCACACTGATCCGGGAGTGCAGGATTATCCTTCCTGAACACAATTTGTCCTGAGGAGGAACGAGGATCATATACTCCTTCACTGCTCCATTTTGTGTATTGATTTTCCCAGGTAAACGTCATGAATCCGTCACCGCTATTTCCGTCACCAGATTTGATCGTCTGGCCTGCAGATAAAGCTGGCGTATAGTATGCATATTTGAAGGCGTGAGAGCTGCCACGCGCACCCAAGAATGAGGCCATATTGCCCCCAGAGAACCCAGAACGAAGTTCGTCAATTACGTTATAGCCATCGGGTGCAGTGGCCGGCCCGACCCAATAGTGTGAGCCCTGCCCCGATGTTGGAGCTGGTACTTCGAAAGTACAATACCCGTTTTGCTCGACTGTGCAACGAGCCCAATCTGCGTCAATCTTTGTTCCTGGGTTGCCCCACTGCCCCAAAGATCCTTCATTACCCCAGTAAGGGTCATATTCGATGGATGAATTATCATCACGGAATAGCTGTAAAGTTGCGCCTGAAATTGGTTGCACACCAAATTCAGAGGGCATCGATGCTGTTTTAACGCGAATCGTTGCAGTCGTTCCCACAAGACCGTCTTGAGATCCATTACCATGGCTTGTCCCGTTGAGCCAAACTGTGGCTCCTGGCATGATTCCATTTTGCGCATACCACTGCCGATTAGAACAAATCCAGGCACCTGGCCATGAGATAAGGGAAGTGAAATCAATTTGGATTACCTTATTACCTGACAGATGAGAGACTGGAATCGGTTCGCCGAATGAGAAAGTAAGATTTTGATAGGTACCATCGTTTGCACTTGTTGCCTTCACAACATGGTACATTTTGTCGCCGGAAGGTGAGATCGTCGATGCGGTTGCAGAGGTGATTTCGGGCATTCGGGTCGTATTAGACAGAGGCAGTCTCACGATTACCTTGTCAACATATTGTGTTCCCTCAGGTAAATTATCCGTAAGTCGGATCGGAAACGACCACTTATCATTGCACACGTAGGTCCAATTCATATCACCAGCGAGAAGCTGGTCAGGCGAGGCCGCAGCGCGATATGTCCGCGGTGCGGGGGATGAACCCTGATCGCTATTGGACACTTTAGTTAAATTCAGCGGAAGGACTGGATTATTCGAAAGACTGGTGAGACCAATCGGGGCAGTGCTTGCGTCAAGATTTTCGTCCGATCGGTTTACTGAGACGTCGCCGGGGGGGGGGTGAGGCTGTGCTAGAAACAGTTCCGCCAAGAAGCAAAGCAACAGAAAGAGCGAGAGCAAGAGTACTAGCTATCACGTGGCCGGTACGTCGCATCTTTGAGAGGTAAGAATTCCTCTCGAACGATTGCATTTTCATCGTTCCTTCCCGACGGTGGTCAGCATCAATGCGGCAAAAGATGTCGCCAGTATTCTCAGTGAATTTTTCATAGTATTTCACCGCTCTCAAGATTGGTGGGAATGTTCTTTGGTTGAGCCAAGCGAATCTGCTTGCATGACCATTAGGCCATTCTGACAACGAGGAGCACTACAGCAGACATCAGCGCAAACATCCACACTGCCAGTTCAGGGTACTTTGTTCGTTAAAGACTGCGGCTTTTTCGTCTTTCTCTCTTGTTAAGTGTACGTATCAAAAGTAACCAGAGATTTTGTGCGCACGAATTCAGGCGAACTCGTAATTATTTAGAATGAGTGTTGTGCAATCGATTTATACGCGTGGAATCGGTGGTACTTCGCAAGTATAGATACCTAACTCTAAACTATTCAATTCAGAAACAGCTATAAGCCTTTTTAAGAGACGGAAAATGCAAACCGAACCGGTCACACTGCGGGCTAACAACTCATCCACTGTCCTAAAGTTTGTCCATTCTTCTCATAGTCCTACGTGAGAAATGCTGTGAAACCCCTGCTCGTAGCTTCGTTACGCCCCGTGGAACGCGTCCGCTTGTTATGACACACTTTCCCCATACGTTTCGACATGCCACCAGCTTTCGCGGCCTGAGTGAAATCCATTCCCTCATTCAATAGCTGTACGTAATACTCACGCTTCGCAATACATATCGCTGAATGCGTTGGATACTGCACGCCCTGATACTCCCGCAACACTTGAAGACCTCTTTCCCGTCAGATGTTGCGAGCACCCCCCCCTAGAATCCGCCGGCTGAGTGCCGACGCCGGTGAGTGATTGCACTATCGACGTCGGCAAGAGTGTGCAGATGCGATCGAAAGTTACGCGTCGGGCGTGGCTGATAGAAATAATCCCTAACATGGTGTGAAATAGTGGGGACGAAGGGGAGGTTTCATGACACGTACGGCCGATGCCGCCGACACCCTCAAATGCTCGTTTTGTGCGAAGAGTCAGCGTCAGGTTCGCAAGCTGATCACGGGATCAGGGGTGTACATATGCAATGAGTGTATTGACCTCTGTAATGAGATCATCGCAGAGGAACTGGCGAATGATGCCCCCAAGCAGGGTGAGAAGCCACTCCCGAAGCCTCAAGAGATTTTCGAATTCCTCAACCAGTACGTCGTCGGGCAATTCGGCGCGAAACGTGCTCTGTCGGTGGCAGTCTACAACCATTACAAGCGTTTGCGTGCCCAAGATAAATTGCAGATGGCCGGCAAGAGTCTCGAACGCGACGACGTCGAAATCGGTAAGTCTAATATTTTGATGATTGGCCCTACTGGAACGGGCAAGACATACCTTGCGCAGTCTTTGGCGAAGATGCTTGACGTGCCGTTTGCCATCGCTGACGCCACTGCACTCACCGAGGCAGGGTATGTGGGCGAGGACGTCGAAAATATCCTCCTCAAAATCATTCAGGCGGCCGATAACGATGTTGCGCGTGCCGAGCGTGGCATTATCTACATCGATGAGATCGATAAGATTTCGCGAAAGAGTGAGAACCCATCGATCACGCGTGATGTTTCAGGTGAAGGTGTTCAACAGGCACTGCTGAAGATTATTGAAGGTACTGTGGCTTCGGTGCCCCCTCAGGGTGGGCGAAAGCATCCGCAGCAAGAATTTATCGACCTCGACACGTCCAATATTTTGTTTATTGTGGCAGGTGCGTTTGCTGGAATGGAAGATATTATCTCCTCGCGCACTGGGCGTCGCGGAATCGGTTTTGGTGCTGAACTTCACGACGCCGACCGCGGAGCGGAGGTCTTCCACGAGGTCACGCCAGAAGACCTGCACAAATTCGGTCTGATCCCTGAACTTGTGGGGCGTTTACCTGTGACAGCTGTCGTTGATCCTCTCGAAGAAGATGACCTCGTCCAGATTCTGACCACACCGAAGAATGCGCTTCTGAAGCAGTATCAGAAGATGTTTGAGATCGATGGTGTGAAACTCGAAATGACACCGGACGCTCTCAAAGCAATTGCACAAGAAGCAATGGAACGCGGAACTGGAGCACGAGGCTTGCGTTCGATTATGGAACAGGTGCTCGGCGAGCTCATGTTCGAGATTCCTTCGCGTGATGACGTTGAAAAAGTGGTCATCAATGCTGAAGTCCTTGCAGGTAAAGCTGAGCCCACTCTCGTGTTAGGCAATAGGGCGTCTGCGTCGGCATAGACCGGCGTGAGGTGAACACATATAACTGAAGGGAGGGGCGCTGTGGAAAATGTTCCACAGCGCCCCTCACCTGAATGAGTCAATAACTATTTGCCCTCGTAGATCTTGTCGATCTCGGCGGCAAATCCCTTGAGGACAGCTGTGCGTTTTACCTTCATTGACGGCGTGAGATAGCCGTTTGTTACGCTAAAGTCCGTGGGAAGAATCGTGAACTTGCGAATCGATTCTGCACGCGAGACCTGCTGGTTCGTACGCTTGACTGCACGATCAATCGCCGCAATGACCTGAGGATCGGTCACGGCGTCAGCAAGCGACATCTGAGGCAGGTTGTGGTTGCGCAGCCAACCTGGAAGCATGTCCGGATCGAGCGTGATGAGAGCCGAGACGAATGGCTTTTGATCACCGACAGCAACTACCTGCGAAATCAGAGGGTGCCCGCGCAGGCGGTCTTCAAGCTCAGCGGGGGAGACGTTCTTGCCCCCGGCGGTGACAATCAGTTCTTTCTTTCGCCCAGTGATCCAGATGAAACCTTCTTCGTCGACGTGACCGAGGTCGCCGCTCTTGAGCCAACCGTCCTCAGTAAACGCCTGCGCGGTTGCCTCAGGATTGTTCCGGTACGAACGGAAGACGTGTTCACCCTTAATGAGGATTTCGCCGTCCTCGGATGCTTTGACGTAGGTGCCTGCGTAAGCCGGGCCAACTGAGCCGATCCGCATCCGATTGCAGCGGTTCACCGACGTCGGCGCCGACGATTCTGTTAAACCATAGCCTTCGAGAATCGGCATACCGATCCCGCGGAAGAAGTGTGCCAGACGCGGCCCGAGCGGGGCGCCACCCGACACTGCCCATTCGAACTGGCCGCCGGTGATCTGGCGAATCTTGGAATACACGAGTTTGTCGCCAACTTCGCGCTGAGCTTTCAACCATGGTGAGGGGCCGGCCGGTGTATCGAGTGCGCGAGAGTATCCGATAGCAACTTTGGCGAAATAGCGGAACATCTTCAGCTTCGCTCCGCGTCCTGCTTTCACATCGGCTGCGTTGTAGATTTTCTCGAAAACACGAGGCACAGCAAGGACGAAGGTGGGGCGGAAGGACTGCATATCGGCTACCAGGTTCTTCGCATCGGGGGAGTAGCCGATCGGCATCCCCGCATACATCACCGCAAGGTTGATGAAACGCGCAAAGGAATGAGCGAGCGGCAAGAAGAGTAACACTCGACCGCCTTCGCGCAATGCGGGCTTGAGTTGGTCATCAAGGGGGCCATTGATCGCGGTGTGAAGGTAATTGCGATGCGTGAGCTCCACCCCCTTCGGGCGTCCGGTTGTGCCCGAGGTATAGATCACGGTGAAGATGTCGTCGGCTCGAAGGGCTTCGACGCGGCGATCAAGCTCTGCGTCGAGATCAACGTGTCCTTCAGCCGTCAGTGTGGAGATTGCGTCGTTCGCGATCACGAACACTTCTTCGAGGTTCTCGAAGCGTTCAATCATCGGCTTCATGACGCCAGCCATTGATTCGTCTTCGGCGAACGCGAACCGAACGTTGGAATCCTCGAAGATCCATTCGATCTGGGGGGCAGTGTCGGTTTCGTAGATTGGAATGACTACACCACCAACCATCTGGACTGCAAAATCAATCATCGACCAGCTATCGGAGGTGTGCCCCATGATGGCGACGTTGTCGCCCGGGTTTACTCCATGTGCGATCAAGCCGCGTGCCAGTGCGCGAATTTCGCCGATATACTGGCGATAAGTGACGGGTACCCACGCGTTGCCGAGTCCAACCTTACGCTCGATCACTGTGGCAAGTGGACGATCCGATGCTAGCTGGAGAAGCCATTTGGGAATCGACAGTGTGTCTTCCACATGGAACTTTCCAGGGGTGTATGCCACGCCTTCTTCGTCAATAATCTTTTTCATATTCTTCCTTCGGTACTGTTCCTTGGAACTACGATACCGTAACTTACGGTTTGGAAGGTAGAACCTCGGGCTGACGCGCAATGCCGTCCATATCGCTAGGATATCCAACGAAGCACAGTGTATGTGAAAGGTTTGACATGGAATTTGTTTACGATCACGACTGCGGTTTTTGTACTCGCGTCGTGCAATATTTTTCTCCCCGTGTGCACGACGTCGAGTTTGTGCCTTCCTATCGTTACGAACGAGCGACGACGACGGATCTGGAACGTACAGCGATGGCCGTGGTTAATGGACACGAATATACCGAGCATATGGCGATCGCAATGCTCTTGCGCCGCAGCACTTTCCTCTGGCGTATGACAGGCAATATTATTGCTTTCAAACCGATTGCGCCTTTTGCGCGGCGCATCTATCGGTGGGTATCTGCGAACCGTAAATCCACGCTGTGCAAAATACCTACGCAAAATTGATTTTGTCGGATTCTCTGCAGTTGCTCGAAAGAGTAAGCCGCTAATTGATTTGAAAAACCTTTGAAATTGAATTTTCTCTGTGTGCTATAAGAGACGTCACAATGGTGTGATTTTCCTTTAAGGAATAGGAGTAAGTTATGTACCGAAGGATTTTTACTGCGGTCGCTGCTTTTGTTTTCGCAGGGGCTATCTCGGCTCCGACAACTCAAGCTATGGCAGAACCTTTAATCGTTCAATCGCAGGTTGCTACAAGGCTATCTGCTGATCAAGTCGAGGAATTAGAAACATTTTTCGACTACTATGATGTCTCTCTTTACGATCAAAAAAGATTGATTGAAAAATTGGAGCGTGGTCAGCTCTGGGATTCTATGTCTGGTGTGGCTCCACAAGTAGTTGAAGAAAATGTCATTAGCGGGGAAAAAGTTCGCATTGAAAGATATCACGACGGCTCGGTGGTTGCGTCTTCTGTGGAAATTCCAATTGTTGATGATGTGAGTCTTTCCTTCAAGGGTTTTCCTGTAGGAACTACGTTCTGGGTAGAAGCGCATGTTGGGATGGGTGACACTGTTTGGACAGTTCACAAGTATTCAAAGAAAGGATGATATCACATGTTTTTTGATGCGCCAATTTTGATCTTGCCGATTCTTATTGGAATTTTTGAAATCGTTGCACTTGTTTTAGCTGTTATTTTTCTGTTTTATGCGATTAAGCTCCTCAAGGTATTTATTCGCCAGAAGGAAAGTGACATGGCAAAGGAAAGCAGTGCGGCAAGTGTTGTGCAATCGCAGTACACTCAGCCAATGGCATAGACTCAGCGTTTGTGTGGGAGGGAAAGATCGCTTTGATCTTTCCCTCCCACACATTTGGCGCTAGAAATCAGCCGTGTTAGAGATCAGTTATTTACTCAGCTGGCCGATCTAATTCATACGCTGTGACCTCAAGCTCCTCACCTGCGGTAATCGTGAAAGAACCCGTAGCGTGAGTTGCGGACTTCAGATCCTCAATCACTGCCTCAACATCAGATACGTCTTCGCTCGGCACGGTCACAGACAACGAGGTGAATGCCATGCGCTGCGAGACCTTCTCATTCGACTTCACTTTGCGCAGTGCCTGAAGAACAGCGCCAGCAGACTTCAAGATATCTGCGTCAGTACCAGCTGCCGCGTCAACCAGAGCCTGCGACGTCGGCCACTGTGCCTGGTGAACACTACCTGCGCGGTACCAGCTCCACACCTCTTCAGTTGCGAAGGGGAGAGTCGGTGCCAGCAAACGAACGAAAGTATCAACCGCGGTGTTGAGCGTGACGCGAGCCGATTCCACTGCAGCCATCTGGCCTGCAGCCGAGTACACGCCGTCACGATCGTAGGCGCGATCCTTCACCAACTCGAGGTAGTCATCACAGAACGCCCAGAAAGCAGACTCGGTGATTTCCAGTGCACGGGTATGGTCGAACTTCTCAAAAGCGGTGGTTGCGCCGTCCACAACCTGAGCGAGGCGAGCGAGCAATGCGCGATCGAGAACTTCGCTGACCTTGGAAAGATCGAGATCTACCGCTCCTTCGCCACCCATCGACAAAGCGAACTTCGACGCGTTGAGCACCTTCATTGCCAGACGGCGCCCAATCTTCATCTGCTGCTCATCGAAAGCAGCATCCGTACCCAGGCGAGCCGACGCGGCCCAGTAACGAACTGCGTCCGATCCATGCTTCTCCAAAAGCTGAAGCGGGGTGACGACGTTGCCCTTCGACTTCGACATCTTCTTGTGGTCAGGATCGAGGATCCAACCCGAGATCGTGGCATTCTTCCACGGAAGTGCGCCGAACTCAAGGTGAGCGCGCACAACAGTGGAAAACAACCACGTGCGGATAATGTCCTGACCCTGCGGACGTACATCCATCGGGTAAACCTTGGCGAACAGATCCTCGTCTGTCAGCCACCCTCCGGCGATTTGCGGAGTGAGCGAGGAAGTTGCCCAGGTGTCCATGATGTCGACTTCACCGACGAAGCCACCGGCAACGCCGCGCTGATCTTCGGTGTAACCGGCGGGAACGTCCGTCGTCGGATCAATGGGGAGCTGATCAATCGAGGGGGAAATCACGGCGTCATAATCAACTTCGCCAGCGTCGTTGACCTTGTACCACAGCGGCAACGGCACACCGAAGTAACGCTGACGTGACACGAGCCAATCAGAATTCAGACCCTCAACCCAGTTGTTGTAACGCACGCGCATGAAATCAGGATGGAAAGCGAGCTCCGAGCCACGTGCGAGGAGGTTCTGACGCAGATCCTTGCCATTGGCTTCTTCATAAGCGCGTCCGCCGTTGCGGATGTACCACTGACGCGAGGTGACGATTTCGAGAGGCTTATCACCCTTCTCGAAGAAGTTGGTCATACGCGAGGTCGGCTTCTCATCGCCGATCATTTCGCCAGTTTCCTTGAGCTTCTCAACGAGAGCCTTGCGGGCGGAGAAGGTGGTCTTACCGGCCATCTCGGCGTACATGTTCTGGCCAGCTTCGGTGGTGATCCACTCTGGCATGGTGCGGTTCATGCGTCCGTCCTTGCCCAGGACCGTGCGCATCGGCAGGTCAAGTTCACGCCACCACACGACGTCAGTGAGGTCACCGAACGTACAACACATCGCAATACCAGCGCCCTTATCGATCTCAGCCATCGGGTGAGCCACAACAGGAACCTCAACACCGAAGACCGGCGAGGTCACCGTCGTGCCGAACAGATGCTGGTAGCGCTCATCATCCGGGTGAGCAATCAACGCCACACACGCCGGAAGAAGTTCTGGACGTGTGGTTTCAATGATGACGTCTTCGTCCTTCGCGTGGAATGCCAGTGCATGATACGCGCCGGGGTACTCGCGAGCTTCGAGCTCTGCCTGAGCCACCGCCGTCTGGAACGTCACATCCCACAGGCCAGGCGCCTGAGCCTGGTAGGCCTCACCACGTTCGAGATTCTTCAAGAAAGCAGCCTGCGCAACTTTCTGAGCCTTCGAACCGATAGTCTGATAATTCTGCTCCCAGTCCACTGAGAGGCCGAGACGGCGCCACAGCGCCTCGAACTGCTTCTCGTCCTCAGCGGTGAGCTTCCAGCACAGCTCAATGAAGTTTTTACGCGAAATAGGCTTCTGGTCAGCGAACTTGATCGACTTGCCGTCGCCGCCGTCGTGCGGGGGAACAAAATTCTCTTCGTAAGGCAGCGACGGATCTACGCGCACGCCGTAATAGTTCTGCACACGGCGCTCGGTGGGCAGACCGTTATCGTCCCAACCCATCGGGTAGAAGACGTTCTTGCCAATCATGCGCTGGTATCGAGCCACCACATCAGTGTGGGTGTACGAGAAAACGTGGCCGACATGAAGCGAACCAGAAACCGTGGGCGGGGGAGTGTCCACAGAATAGACGGCTTCGCGCGTGGTCTCGCGATTGAAGCTGTAGGTGCGGTTATCAGTCCAGGACTTCTCCCAGCGATCCTCGAGACCTTCGAGGGACGCCCTATCCGGAACCTCCGTGTGATCGAGCAATGCGGATTTATTTTGAGTCATGGGGTTATTCTCTCACGCGCAGGCGCGTTTTACGGCATCGAGGAACGTCCCTGTCCGTGACATCGCCGACGCCGGTGTGCTATCTCTGAGCCAGCGCGACTCAACCTGTGTGCAGCAGGTGTCGATCGGTAAGCTGTGGTACATGATCGAAATATTCCCGGTGCACACAGTTGCGCAGATCGCTGGCGGCGACGACATCGCTGCTGTGATTGGTTCTGCGCTGAACTCCCTTGAGAATGGTGAACATTTGCGCGGGGCAGACATTGTGGCGATTGCAGGAAAAATTGTTGCCAAGGCGCAAGGCCGCTGGCACAAAGAAGGCGCCGAGCCCGACGGCTTCCGCACGCGCGCGGGAATACCACAGAAGCTTGGGCTGAAAGCCCCCGTCGATCCCGATGACGCAGCGAGCCAGATTCGGCGCGGATTAGCTGCTCGTTTCGGTGGGCGCGCCGGTGTCCTGATTACTGCCTCATCACGCTCTGGCGCCGATATCGCTATTGGGCGGGCCGGCGTCGATCATTCCACCGACGCCGGTGCTCCTGTGGCCGATGCGTTAGCCGCGCTCGCGGGAACAGTGATGGAGCTAGAAAACACTCCCGTCGTCGTTATCCGTGGCCTCGAAGTCCTCACCTGGGAGGACTAAATCATCCCAGATGAGTGGTGGCGACCGTTGCTCCGTGTGAAGACCGAAAATCTATTTGCTAGGCAATTTAACGATTCCGAATCTCGGACGATGGTCAGAGCCTCGTGAAAGATCTGGTACGCGAAACCACAGGGGAGTGAAGTTTTGACCTATCAATATGTGATCAATTGGCGAACCTCACCATGAGGGCAGGAATGTTGGCTAGGTTCCAGCTTGGTTTTGTCCTAATGCGCAGGCAATATCGGTGCAACGGTTGATCTGAGTGCAACGAGCCAATTCGATGAGCGCATCCTCAGAGACGGCCCCTGCAGTGTTCCACGCGAGTATACGCGGTGTTCCGGGTGCTTGCCCATTCCTTGAGTAGGAGTGGGTGATGCCTCTTTTGTGGTAGTTGCCGCTTGAAACTTCGAGCATATTGCCCACCCTGCGGCGGTTACGGTGCACACCAAAAGCAATGCAAAGAAAGCTACCGATGTGAATGCGAAAATCGCGAAAGAGATCGGAGCAATTTTCCAGACTATGAGAGCACTCACCACCCCTTGTGATGGTTACGCAAAAGGTGGCCTCCACAGGGGGCGCTTAGCTTATGGTCTGTTAGTTTGTTATTCGCTAGAATCTGACATTCACCTTGGTGTTTAAGTGCGTCTTCACTGCTCCTTCTGCGGCAAACGCAGTGTTGCTCGGTGATAGAAGAAATGCGCTAGCTAGTGCAAGGGGTGGTTGTCCTTTTCTTATCTTTCATCAGGACTTCACCTCTATGTGCGTACCAGACATCGCTAGCCGAGCTGTGCGTCCCTTGCGATTGCTGCCTCGACTCCGCGAATCACTGAGCTGGAAAATCCTGCCTTTTCCATCGCAATCAGTCCTGCCACGGTTGTACCGCCTGGTGAGGTAACGCGATCAAGGAGCTGGGCTGGACGCTCTTGATCCATCATTTCGAGGGCATATTTCGCGGTTCCGAGCACCGCCTGTGACGCTACCTTCAAGGCAACATCCTTTGGCATCCCTGCCGCGAGCGCACCGCGTGAGAGAGCGTCAATGTAGGTGAGTGTCCACGCGGGCGAGCAGCCAGCGATTGCTGAGAAAGTAGCGAAATGAGGCTCTGCGATAGAGACTGTTTCGCCAACTGCGCCAAAGAGTATTTGGGCAGCATGGAGTTCATCTTGGGAAGTGTGTGCATTTGCCGCGAGCGCCGTGATTCCCGCGCCGACCTGGGCGGGCACATTCGGCATTACTCGAATAACGGACGTCTGCTCGGGGAGAGCCGACTCGAGGCGTTCGATCGCGATCCCTGCGGCAACGGAGACGATGACTTTTCCTCGTGCATCGTCACCTAGTTCTCTCAACACATCCATCATGAGGTGAGGTTTGACGCCGCAGATAATCACATCGCCGTCGCCTAGTGCCTGGGCTAACGCCTGGTTGGAGGGAGAAAAGTTGATGCCGAGTTCTTTCGCAACCGCATGTCCTGCTTCAGCGTTTGAGCGAGTGAAAGAAATATTCGCCGGCTCAACGATGTGCGCTGCGAGTACCCCGCGCAAAATTGCGCTGTTCATGTTTCCTAATCCAATAAAGCCGAGCATCGCTCCTCCTCGTGTTGTGACGTTCCCTATTTTGTCATAGCCGACGTTGTGCTCATAGTTACTCGTGTGGTGAGGGGGTATTGTGGTTCCCTTTGTTCCGCATCTATTGCTCCAGGGACGGTTCGCACTCAGAAATTTTCGTGGTGAGGATGTGCGCAGACCAAGCGAAGGCTGACGCAGTAGGGAGGGTGTGGTGCATGTGACGAGAGGTGGCATTCGACTAATTAATCGAGACACTTTTATGAGAAATAGTCGCAAAAGCGGTGAAATTCATGTATGTAGTCAAGTGATGTAGTAGACTTTTGCGACACATATGCGTCAATTGGGGTAGCCTAACTTTAACGACAAAGTTAGGCTACCCTAATTTGTTGGCTCAGATGGTCATATATTTCAAGGAAAAACAATGAAACTGAATCGCATTGCAGCACTTGCCTCTGCAGCGCTCCTGGCTGTAGGAATGACTGGTTGTTCGGAAACCCCGAAGGCTCCCTCGACGTCGGGGAGCGCAGCAGCGAAAGAACTCAACATTGTCGCCACGACCGGCTACCTCGCCGATGCAATCGCAAATATTGCGCCGAAGGCTAAGGTGACCACTCTCGTTGCGCCCGGAGGGGATCCACATACCCAAGAGCTCACAACTGCTGATATTGAAAAGGTTGATGCCGCGGATCTGGTTGTCTGGACCAGCCACGACATGGAACACAAGATGATGAAACAGCTCGACAATCTTGGTGACCGCTCTCTACCGGCGGCCGAAGCGATCCCAGAAAAAGAGCTTTTGCCATGGGAAGAGGACGGCAAAGTTGCTGGTCATGATCCGCACGTGTGGAATTCGCCTGTGATCTGGAAGTATGCAGTCAACGCCATCGCATCGAAGCTCTCCTCGATTGATTCGGCAAACAAAGACACCTATGAAAAGAACGCCAAGGATTACACCGCAAAGATTGATTTGGCATTCGACAATGCTAAGAAGGTCTTTGATTCGATCCCGGCAGAAAAGCGCGTGCTTGTGACCGGGCATGACGCCTTCAACTACCTCGGTAAGGCCTTTGGTTTGGAAATCCACGCTACCGATTTTGTTTCTTCTGAGTCAGAGATGAGTGCATCTCAGCTCGATGAGCTCGCTAGCATGATTGCGAAGAAGAATGTTCACGTTGTTTTCCAGGACAACCTCAAGAACCCAGAGATTATCAAGCATCTCCAGGAATCTGTGGCAGCCAAGGGAGGCAAGGTAGAGGTTTCTGACCAGGTTCTTTACGCTGATACTCTCGGTGAAGAGGCGCCGGTGAATACCTACCTTGGCGCTTTCGAGCACAATGCCAAGGCAATTGCCGCTGCACTGACCAAGTGATCCCACTGGGGAACCAGTAAAGGAAGGGCCGAATGACCTCGCCACTCGAAATGCGTAAACTCAGTGCATCTTATGGACAGGTGCGCGCACTCAATAGTGTAGATATCACTGTCACCCAGGGGAGTGTCCACGCGATTGTCGGGCCAAACGGCTCAGGAAAATCGACGTCACTCAAAGCTGCGCTGGGGTTGATCGCATCGAGTGGCGAGGCTCATTTCTTCGGGCAACCGTTGAACAAAGTGCGTCCGCGTGTGGGATATATGCCCCAGGTCGCCGGAGTTGACTGGGACTTCCCTATCACAGTCGCCGACGTCGTGGCGATGGGAACCTACCCAACGTTGGGGTGGTTTAAACGTCCTGGTCGTGAGCAAAAGCGCCTCGCTGCCGAAGCGATTGAACGGGCAGGGCTCGAAGATGTGGCTGGGCGACACATTGGCGCCCTCTCGGGCGGACAAAAACAACGCGTCTTCGTGGCACGTCTTCTCGCGCAAAAAGCTGACCTGCTCTTAATGGATGAGCCTTTCGCTGGCGTTGACATGGCATCCGAAGCCACCATTCTTGATATCTTGCGCGAACAGATTAATCACGGAGCAACGATCGTCCTGGTGCATCACAACTTGGCGACCGTGAATGAATTCGCCTCGCACGCGAGTCTCCTCTCAGACGGCAATGTTGTGGCTTCCGGGTCTGTTGGACGCGTGCTGGCTCCCGACATCGTCGCTAAAGCCTACGGCATCCCCTCAGAAACGACAACGGAGGATGCGCACTGATGATTCCTCTCGGACATTTCTTTGCGACTTACGGGTTTCGTACGACTTTCTTTGCTGTCTTACTCGTTGGCTTCTTCGCGGGGGGAGCAGGGTCATTTCTCTACATGCGCGCACAGTCACTGATGAGTGATGTGATGGGACACTCGGCAATCCTTGGCGTGGTTGGCGCATTCAGTATCGCGGCCTTTCTCGGAGCAAATGGTCAATCGACGCTTGTTGTCTCCTTGGGCGCGGCGGCTTCCGCATTTGTGGCTGTTGCCCTTGCAAACTGGGTGGTGTCCAACACTCCGACTAAGCCGGACGCGGCGATGGCTGTCGCACTTTCCCTTTTCTACGGAGGTGGTCTATGTGCAATTCATATTCTCAACCACTCCAAAATTCCGGGGAAAGCCGGAATTATGAGTTATCTTTTCGGTAATGCGGCAACGGTTCGTGCGGTTGACCTCTACACAGTGGCAACTTTAGGTGCCGTGGCTAGCCTCGTTGTCATTGCGTTGTGGAAAGAGATTGCGCTACTCGTCTTTGACCCCGTCCTCTCACGCGTTGGGGGTTTCAGACCACGGTTGGTTGATGGGGCTTTGACATGCGTGGTGACGATTGCAATCGTGCTGGGAGTGAAATCGGTAGGCATTATTCTTGTGGTGGCATTCGCTTTAATGCCTGCAGCCGTAGTTCGCCCTTTTGTTTCCTCGATGCTGGCAATGGTTCTCGCCTCAAGCACGATGGGGGCACTCGCTGGAGCGGCTGGTGCCTATATTTCGATTTCTTTGGGGAATATCCCTACTGGGCCGATTGTTGTGCTGGTACTTTTCGCTGCCTTTCTTGTATCGTTGCTTGTCCGCGCTGTGGTGTCGTGGAGGCATAAGCGTTTGCGCGTTCTTGATGTGCCTCGTGTGGAGGTGTGCGCATGAGTTTTATTGCTGCTGCCTTTCTTCTCGCTTCCGTGACAGCGTTGACATGTGCCCTTCCCGGCGTGTTTATCGTTTTACGGGGCCAGTCGATGCTCATCGACGCAATCTCTCATGCTGTCCTGCCCGGGATTGTGATCGGCGTTGCCATCACAGGGACGCTTCATTCACCCGTGATGACTGTGGCTGCCACATTGATGGGCTTGCTCATTGTCTGGGTATCGAATTGGTTACGCTCGCGTCGGTTAGTCACGGGCGACGCCGATCAGGGAGTTGTCTTTCCCGCCCTCTTCGCGCTCGGTGTGCTCATGATGTCGACCACGTTCCGTGGAGTTCACGTGTCAGAAAATACAGTGCTCGCCGGTGATTTGAACCTCATGGCGTTGAGGAGCGAGCACATCATTATCAAGGGCATCAACTACGGTCCTGCTGCAATGTGGCCACTACTCGCTGTCTTTGCTCTCACTGGTCTGTACATCGGTGTCTTTTACCGTGTCCTTAAGGTGTCAATCTTTGATCGCGAATTTGCCCTCACTGCGGGGATGCCTGTTGTGGCAGTTGAGAACGGAATTATGGTTCTTGTTGCGTTGACGGTGGTGAGCGCGTTCGCCGTTGCGGGTTCGATTCTCGTTGTAGCGCTCATGATCTGCCCTGCAGCTGTCGCAATGCTCTTCGCCCGTAGGCTTTCAGGGGCAATCGCGCTTACCGGCGTCGTCGCGCTCGCGAGTGCGCTTGCAGGTTTCGCGATCGCATGGAAACTTGAATTGCCGACGTCGGCTGCTATGGCAACGCTTGATGGTGTGATGTTCGTCGTTGCCGCGGTGGTGCGGAAAATTGGGCTGGAAGCGCGCGGGCGCACTCGGTAAAGTAGGAAAGGTGTAGATCCGGCTATCACCGGGGAGCACCCGGAAGAACGGCCTGAGCGCTCATTAGAACCGGGCGGGTTGGATCCGTCAAAATCCCAAATGAAGTGGTCGCGTAAGCGGCAAGCGAGGTGGTACCGCGCATATGCGTCCTCGTAAGGTATTACGTTAACCCGAGGAGCCACATTGAGCGCCAAATATCCGCTTCACCGCGATACTGAGCTGGTCGCGTCGCCAAATTTCCCCACATTGGAAAACGATATTATCGAATACTGGAAGAACGATAACACTTTCCAGGCATCGATTGATCAGCGTAGCGAGGGTGACGAATTCGTTTTTTACGATGGTCCGCCATTTGCCAACGGCCTTCCGCATTACGGCCACCTCCTCACCGGCTATGTCAAGGATCTCGTGGCACGTTACCAAACACAGCGTGGACATCGCGTTGAGCGTGTCTTTGGTTGGGATACGCACGGACTTCCTGCTGAACTCGAAGCTGAGAAGATGTTGGGGATCACCGATAAGTCACAGATTGACGAGATCGGAATCGAAACCTTCAATGATGCTTGCCGTCAAGGCGTCTTCAAGTACGTCAACGAATGGGAAGAGTACGTCAATCGTCAGGCACGCTGGGTAGATTTCACAGGTGGTTACACCACTCTTGATCCGTCCTTCATGGAATCGGTGATCTGGTCCTTTAAGACGCTCTACGATAAGGGGCTCGTGTACGAGGGATACCGAGTACTGCCTTATTGCTGGCATGACCAAACCCCTCTGTCGAATCATGAACTGAAGATGGATGCCGACGTCTACCAGGATCGGCAAGACACCACCGTCACCGTCGGCTTGCGGCTGGAAAGTGGCGAACTTGCCCTGATCTGGACCACCACGCCGTGGACGCTGCCATCGAATCTCGCTATCGCCGTCGGCCCGCAGATCGACTATGTCACTGTGGAGCCGGCAGAAGGGCCGCTGGCAGGTGAAAAGGTCATCATTGCGCAGTCGCGCCTCGCAGCGTATGCCAAAGAACTTGGTGAAGACCCCACGATCACGTCCACAATGAAGGGAACGGAACTCGCTGGAAAGAAATACCATCCGATCTTCGATTACTTCTCACGCGAGGACGAAACTCCTGGCGAAAATGCTTGGCAAATAACGACCGCCGACTATGTCTCCACGGAAGATGGAACTGGACTGGTTCACATTGCTCCGTACGGCGAAGAGGACATGCTTATCCTGTCGGGACTGAAGATTAAGGTTGTTGAAACCGTCGATGCTGCCGGCAAAGTGGCGGCGAATGTCCCAGACTACGAAGGGCTGAACATCTTCGATGCCAACCGTCCGATCATTAATGATCTGCGCGATTCGACTGGGCCGATGGCACGGCGCTCGGATGAGGTTCGGGCTGTGCTGGTTCGCGAACAATCTCACGTGCATTCCTACCCGCATTGCTGGCGCTGCCGCAGGCCACTGATGTACAAGCCTGTCACGTCGTGGTTTGTGGCAGTGACTGAATTCCGCGATCGCATGGTTGAACTCAATCAAGACATCACCTGGCAGCCTGACTATATCAAGGACGGCATTTTCGGTAACTGGCTCGCTGGCGCTCGTGACTGGTCCATCTCTCGTAACCGTTATTGGGGTACGCCGATTCCGGTGTGGCAGAGCGATGATCCGAACTACCCGCGCACCGACGTGTACGGATCCTTCGAAGAACTCGCCCGCGACTTCGGTGATGTACCGCGTGACCGTGACGGGAACCCGAACCTTCACCGTCCATTCATCGATGAGCTCACCCGTCCGAACCCTGACGATCCAACAGGAAAGTCCACGATGCGTCGCGTGAGCGATATTTTGGACGTGTGGTTCGACTCCGGCTCAATGCCCTACGCTCAGGTGCACTACCCGTTCGAGAACCAGGAATGGTTCGAGACGCACTTCCCAGGCGATTTTATTGTGGAATACATCGGACAGACACGCGGCTGGTTCTACGTGATGCACGCCTTGTCTACTGCTTTGTTTGATCGACCTGCTTTCAAGAGCGCGATTTCACACGGTATCGTCCTCGGCAACGATGGGCGGAAAGCATCGAAGTCGCTACGTAATTACCCTGATCCGATGGAAATGTTCGATACCTACGGATCGGATGCTGTGCGCTGGATGCTCATGAGCTCGCCCGTCCTTCGCGGTGGCAACCTTGTGGTTGCTGAGGAAGGCATTCGTGAGTCGATGCGTCACATCATCTTGCCTCTATGGAACGCCTACTATTTCTACGCGCTGTATGCCGGAACGGTGAATAACGGTGAAGGCTATCTCGGCAAGCAGGTTGACTTCGATTCGTTGGACGAACTCGACGTCATGGATCGCTACCTTTTGTCCCGCGTGAAGCTTCTTGCTGATTCAGTGCGTGAGCACTTGGACGCGTTGGAAATTGCTGAAGGCGCTAATGAGATCCGCGAATTTGTTGAGCTACTGACCAACTGGTATGTTCGCACCTCGCGTGATCGTTTCTGGAATGAGGATCTCTCTGCCTTTGATACGCTTTACACCGCGCTTGAGGCGCTGATGCGCATCGCTGCTCCGCTCCTACCACTTGTAGGTGAAGAAATCTGGCGCGGCATTACCGGCGGACGTTCCGTTCATTTGACCGACTGGCCGCAGTGGCCAGATTCGGTTGTTGACAAGGAACTGGTCGCTGTGATGGACGAGGTGCGCGACGTCGTCTCGGCGGCTCACGCTCTGCGTAAGGCTAATAAGTTGCGGGTGCGCCAACCTCTCGCCTCAATGACGGTTGTTACTCCACTCGATCTGTCTCCCTTCAGGGAACTGATTGCAGGTGAAGTGAATGTCAAGGAAGTCAAGATCCAGGGTGCGTCGGAGTCGGGACTTGAAGTTCGTACTGAGCTTTCTGTACTTCCGCGTGAACTGGACCCGTCTGTGCGCAAGCTCACCTCTGCGTTGTTTAAGGCGGCGCGTGAGGGTAACTGGGAAAAGGTCGACGGCGGTGTGCTGATGCATGTTGAGCCTCCGGTCACGCTGGTTGAGGGGCAGTATGAGGTGTCGACAGTGATTGAAGCTGAGGAAGGATCTGTTGCATCTGTTCTTGACTCGGGATCGTTCGTGGTACTTGACACTGTCCTGACCCCTGAACTTGAAGCTGAAGGATATGCTCGAGATGTCGTCCGTGCAATTCAGGACAAGCGCAAGGCAAATGATTTGCATGTGGCTGATCGCATTGCACTGGCACTGACCGTTCCGGTTGACCGTGTGAGCGCAGTCGAAGCGAATCTTGAGTTCATCAAGTCTGAAACACTTTCGCTTGAAGCGACAGTTTCAAGCGGAGAATCATTGGAAGTGAAGGTAGAAAAGATTGGCTGACAATCTGGGGAATGATCCGTTCATTGACGAAGAGGAAAATGGCGACATTAGCGCTCGCGATGAACGTGAGGCGGAGCTTGCGCGCCTTCTCTCATCGCCGCTATTCGCAGGGCCAGATGCGGGAATTGTGGAAGAAATCAAGGATTCTGACGATCCTGATTGTGACCCGGCATATCTCCTCGCCAAAGATGCCGAATTGGAGTCTGAGGTTAAGCGGATCTATACCCAGATTATTCAGCGTGCCCCCGAACACAAGGTGCATCCATCTCTTGAACGGGTGCGACAGGTGCTTGACATGATGGGCAACCCCCAGAACTCATTCCGAGCAATTCACATCACGGGCACGAACGGCAAAACGTCCACTGCCCGGATGATTGAGGCTCTATTGCGTGAACGGGGGTTGCGTACGGGGCGATTTACCTCGCCGCATTTGAATAACGTCCGAGAGCGTATCTCGATCGACGGTGAGGCTATTTCGCGTGCGTCGTTTATCCAAGCGTGGGAAGATGTTGCTCCTTTTGTCGAGATGGTCGACGTGCAGGGCGGGCCACGGATGAGTTTCTTTGAAGTGTTCACCGTGATGGCATACGCTGCCTTTGCCGACGCGCCCATCGATGTTGCTGTCGTCGAAGTCGGTATGGGAGGCGAATGGGACGCGACAAACGTCATTGATGCTGAAGTAGCGGTCATCACGCCAATCTCTCGTGATCATGAAAAGTGGCTGGGATACGAGATCTCTCAGATCGCTCACGAAAAGTCCGGAATCATCAAAGAAGGAGCAACCGTCGTTACCTCTGCACAGGTGGAGGACGCTGCACGCGAAATTCTTTCTCGTGCAGCGCAGATGGGCGCCACCGTGATCCATGAGGGGGCGGATCTTCATGTTGTGAGCCGCGAGGGCGCACTCGGTGGACAGATGGTGACGATGAAGACTCCGTCGGCTGTCTATGAAGACGTTCCATTGGCGATGCTGGGAGCTTTCCAATCGGAAAATGCTGCAGTGGCTTTAGCAGCTGTTGAGGCATTTTTCGGTGGTGGAGCTCTCCCCGGTGAGGTGGTCGAGCACGCGCTCATGTCCACCGTTTCACCTGGGCGAATGGAAGTTGTCAAGCGCTCGCCAACGGTGCTGGTGGATGCGGCGCATAACCCTGCGGGTGCGAAAGTGACCCGCGAGGCTCTAGAAGAAACATTCCTCGGTCCACGCGTTGCTGTGTATTCGGCGATGGCCGACAAAGATATTGAAGGTGTGCTCAGTGAACTTGAGCCAGCTTTCAATTCTATTGTCATCACCCAAATTGAGGGAACAGATCGAGCTGCCGACCCTGAAGAACTTGCACAAATCGCACGTGAGATTTTCGGTGAAGAACGAGTTGAAGTTGAATACAATTTGATGGATGCAATGACGCGGGCATCGGACCTGGCAGAAACTGCAGATCCTGATTCCGTGGTGCCGGGAGTCACCGTGGTTCTCGGTTCAATTATGTTGGCGGGGCAGGCTCGCCACATGATGGGCGCCCAGGCGCCAGATAAGGCATGATATGCGCACTCTGATTCTGCTCAAACCCGATGCTGTTCGTCGTCACCTTGCCGGTGAAATCTTGGCGCGTATCGAGCGCAAGGGTTACACAATTGATTCCCTCAAAATGCTCACTGCTTCAGATGAACAGCTCGCTGCTCACTACGCCGAGCATGTTGGAAAATCCTTTTATCCGTCGATGGCCGCCTACATGAGTTCCGGCCCAATGATTGCTGCAGTGATCTGCGGCGAGCGCGTTGTTGAAGGCGTCCGTTCAATCTGTGGTGCAACCGATCCGACGTCGGCGGCCGCGGGCACTATCCGTGGCGACTTTGGGCGTGACTGGGGTACAGACGCAATCGAGAACCTGATACACTCCTCCGATTCGGTCGAATCAGCTGAACGCGAGATCTCTGTGTGGTTCTAAGGCATATCAGTGCATCTCAAAACACTCACGCTCAAGGGCTTTAAGTCTTTTGCTGCGTCCACCACGATGCGGTTCGAGCCAGGGATCAACTGTGTCGTTGGTCCGAACGGCTCAGGAAAATCCAATGTGGTCGATGCACTGGCGTGGGTGATGGGTGAGCAAGGGGCGAAGAACCTTCGCGGCGGCAATATGGCCGATGTGATCTTCGCTGGTACAACAAAACGCCCAGCACTTGGTCGTGCAGAAGTGTCCTTGACAATCGATAATACCGACGGAGCCCTTCCAATCGATTACTCCGAGGTCACCATTACGCGTACCCTCTTCCGTGCGGGCGGATCAGAGTATGCGATCAACGGCACTCCTGCCCGATTGCTTGACATCCAGGAGTTGCTGTCAGATACCGGTATGGGGCGTGAGATGCATGTCATCATCGGCCAAGGGAAACTCGACGAGGTTCTCACAGCGACAGCACAAGACCGCCGAGGGTTTATCGAGGAAGCCGCAGGAGTCCTCAAACACCGGCGTCGGAAAGAGAAGGCGCTACGTAAGCTCGAGTCAATGGCAGGAAATCTTGCCCGAGTCGAAGACCTCGCTGGTGAGTTGCGTCGGCAATTGGGGCCGTTGGCGCGGCAAGCTGCCACAGCTCGTCGGGCACAAACGATTCAGGCGGACGTTTTCGATGCGCGTGCCCGACTCCTCGCCGATGATCTAGCGCAATCACAAGCGCGTCTGGAAGCCCAGAGCCTCGATGAGTCTGCGATGAATGAGCGTGCTTCGCAGATGCGCCTTCAGGTTTCTCGTGCGCGCGAGGAAGTCAACCAACTCGATGACCTTGCCCAGGTTGCCATGGCGCAGTTCGCTGATCTCACCGAACAATGGCAACGCTTAACGTCATTACACGAACGTTTTCGATCGCTCGCTGCCCTCGCTACTGAACGTTTTCGATCGCTGAGCAGTGCTGGTTCATCCACCCATCGTGGGGAATCACCACAGCATCTTTATGAGCGTGCTCAACGTGCACGTAAAGAAGAGGAGGAATTGGCTCACAAGGCTCAAGAAGCACGCGACGTGCTCAACGCAGTGATCGATCGCCGTCAGGAAGCGCAAAGCAATGAACGTGCGGTGGAGAAAGAACTGGCTCTTGCTCAACGAGCGATCGCAGATCAACGCGAAAACAGTGCGCGCGTCAACGGAAAAATTGCTGGGCTCACCTCACGAATAGAATCTTTGATCGAAGAACGAGACCGTGTATGTGCGTCCATGGAAGCAGCGAAGGAAAGACTGCATGAGTCTGAAATGCAGGTCGCAACCCTCGAACGTGATATCGCCGCCCAGTCAGGTGGGGATGATGAGCTCTCCGCATCATACGAGGATTCTACGCGTGAACTCACCCAGGCAAAGTTGCGTCTCGACGAGGCGCGCACAGCTCTCAACGTTTCCCAGACGGCCGCCGTCGAGTGGAGAACAAAAGCCGAGACCCTCAAGCTGTCACTTGCTCCAGAAGACGCAACAGCCTGGGCACTTAAAGAACACGATGTACACCTGGCACGTGATGTGATCCAGGTTCGACATGGTTGGGAAAGAGCTGCAGAGGCCGCATTTGCAGGGGCAGCAGCAGGAGTCGACACCAACGACGTCGACGGTGCGCTCGATCTTCTGCGAGCAGCGCGCCTGGCGAATGCCGGACATATCGAAGTCATTTTTCCCCTCGAGCACCCTATCCAAGATGACGAGGCGGCACGAGAAGTACTCAATGTCACGCAACTTGCGCATGATGATGCTTGCCTCGCGACCGACGTCGTGAGCGGAAAATTTGCTTCGCTTCTTGCTGGAACGATTCTTACTGTTGACTTGGCTACTGCCCGTAAGCTTCTTGCTGCTGGAGCTTGGCGTGTAGCGACGATGGATGGTGATGTGATTGAGCAAGGCCATGCGTGGGGTGGGGAAGCGACAGCAACTGCTCTCCTTGCACATCAGTCAGCTTTTGACGACGCGCTTGCTCAAGCTGAGAAAGCACGCATAGAACAGACACGATGTGAGCAGGCAGTGAACGTTGCTCAAGAGGAGCTGTTGGAACTCGAGGAAGAGAACGCGAAGATCGCAGCTCAGCTCAATGCTCGCGATTCGCATCTGGCTAGTTTATCGGCACAACTGGGCGTGCTTCGTCAGACAGTCGACGCAGCCAATGCGCAAGTACAGCAAGGTCAAGATCGCCTTGACGCGCTTGCCGCTGCCGTTGCCACACACACTGAGGAAAAGCGACAGCTTGAGGACTTTGCCGCGAACCAGAACGGCGACCCTGTCGCTCTTGAGAGTCGAGCACATGAGCTTCAAACCCAGCGCGAAGATGCTCATCGGGCAACAATCGCGGCTATGGCTGAAGAAACCGAAGCACGTCTTCAGTTGCGCACGCGTGAGGAACGTATGCGCGCTATCGTTGGTCAAGCTGATGCTTTGGAAAATACTGCAAAGACAGTCCAAGCACGAATTGACGCTGAACAGCGCGCTGCTGAACGTCGGGCGGCTGGTGCCACGATCGCCCAACGTGTCAGTGAGGACGCTCAACGCGCATTCACATTCACCACAACACTGCTGTCACAGGTGACAACTGAACGTGAGGAAATGCAGTTGCGGATTTCGCAAGTGGATGTTGAATTGGCCTCTGCGCGTCGCCACCTTGATCGACTTTTCGCTGAACAACGTGATCTTGACGATCTTGCTCACCGACGCGAGGTAGCTCTCACTGAACTGCGAATGGCTCACAGCCAACTTGAGGCGCGCGCAATTGAGCAAGTCGGCGTAGACGCCGGCGCACTTATTGCCGAATATGGGCCGCATGTGATGGTTCCTACCGTCGACGGCGAGGTTCCTTTTGTACGCGAAGCACAGGAGCGGAGGCTCGCGAAAGCTGAGCGCGATTTGGCTAAGCTCGGAAAAATCAACCCGCTTGCTCTCGAAGAACATGCAGCTCTTGAAGAACGTCAGCGGTTTATCACTGACCAACTCCAGGATCTAAAAAAGTCAAGAAATGATCTCCTCGGGATCGTTCGCGATATCGATACCCGCGTGGAACAGGTACTCACAAGCGCGTGTGCAGATGTCGCTCGTGAGTTTGAGGGAGTGTTTTCCCGACTTTTCCCTGGGGGAGAAGGGCATTTGGTGCTCACTGAGCCTGACTCGATCCTTACGACGGGTATCGAGATTGAAGCTCGTCCGCCAGGTAAGCGGGTCAAGCGGCTGTCGTTGCTTTCTGGCGGCGAACGTTCCCTTACTGCTGTAGCGTTTCTTGTGGCGATCTTCAAGGCTCGTCCCTCCCCGTTCTATGTGATGGACGAGGTGGAGGCAGCCTTGGATGATGTGAACCTCTCGCGCCTGATCGAGATCTTCAAGGAGCTTCAGGATTCTTCGCAGCTTTTGGTGATTACGCATCAAAAGCGCACGATGGAAATTGCTGACACGCTTTATGGCGTGGCAATGGCAGAAGACGGCGTGACCTCGGTGATTTCTCAACGCTTAAAGGAACTGACGAAAGCAGAAAGTCTCTAGCTGCTGCCGCGATATCGTCTGTCGGTGAGGTACGCGCGTGCAGAAAGTAAGCGCGATGTTGGCGTGACCAAAATGCGCACGAAAGTTTCCTAATTGTTACCGAAAATGTGCGTTTCGCTATACCAAATCTCTGTCGGAACTTCGTAGATTGGTCACGTGGTTTGGACGATTATTTTCACCTTCGCTTTGCTCTCACTTGCAATCTTCATTATCGCCGCCGTGGTGATGCGCGCTGACGGCGTGGATTTGACCAATTCCGAACAAGTCAATAATTGGGTGAAGACTCGTGTGAATGATGCCCGGGCACCCCAAGATGTTCAGGTGAAGGTGAACGTGAGCCGTGCAGGGGTTGGCGATATCTTTTCCACCTTTGGCGAAGGATCAAACCGCGATGTTGAGCAGGAACTTGACCTGCTTCCCGGTGGTGAGAAGCTCCAAGAGTATTCCGGAGTTTTGTATGAGGCGGCTGTGAAGGGCGCAAACTCAATGGCTGCACGGGCGAAAGGTCTTCGCAAGAACGAAGAATGAGCGTGAGCAAGTGGCGAAAAACCGCCAAATGCGACACACTTAAAGGGTGAACCCTACCTATTTAATTTTTGCAATCGTTGGTGTGCTGGCAGTGGCTGGCCTCGCTATGGTCCTGATAAAGAAGAACCGTGATGTGAACTCCGGGCAGTTGCCGTGGGAGCAATCTGACTCGATCACGAGCGACGTCCTCGAGGATCATCAGGTCACTGAAACGGATGAGCTGAATGCTGAGCCTGTACAGATGCCACAGGTGGAGGTGCCCGAATCGGTTCCGTCGCGTTTGCAACGTCTTCGTGCTCGCTTGGCTCGCTCTGGTGGAATGGGCTCCGCTCTGCTCTCCGTACTTTCGCGTGCTGATTTGTCCGCTGCTGATTGGGAAGAGCTTGAAGAAACTCTCCTCATTGCCGACGTCGGTATGGATGCGACGACGGAACTTCTAGAGCGTTTGAAGACACAAATGAAGGTTCAGGGAGCAGGCGCAGACGCGAAGGCAATTTTACGTGCTGAACTCCTCGAACTTGTCGGTCCGGATATGGATCGCTCGCTTCACCTTGATGGCGAACCTGCTTCCGTGCTCATGGTCGGAGTGAATGGCACGGGTAAGACCACAACCACAGGCAAACTTGCACGTGTTCTGGTGGCCGAAGGAAAAACAGTGCTCCTTGGCGCCGCTGATACGTTCCGTGCGGCTGCAGCTGAGCAGCTCACCACGTGGGGCGAGCGCGTAGGAGTGGAAGTTATCTCCTCCGATCGCGAGGGCGCCGACCCTGCGTCGGTGGCATATGAAGCGGTGGCGAAGGGTAAGGAAACTGGGACGGACGTCGTTCTCGTCGATACAGCAGGGCGTTTGCAGAACAAGGCTGGTCTCATGGACGAGCTCGGGAAGATCAAGCGTGTCATGGAGAAAACGGCACCAGTAAGCGAAGTTCTCCTGGTTCTTGACGCCACCACCGGACAGAACGGTATGCGTCAGGCTGAGGTATTCGCCGAGGTCACAGGAATTACAGGTATTGTCTTGACCAAGCTTGATGGCACGGCTAAGGGCGGTATTGTGATTTCGGTACAAAAGGCTTTGGGTGTGCCGGTGAAGTTTGTGGGTCTGGGGGAAGGCGCCGATGATCTGGCTCCATTCAGCCCCGAGGATTTTGTGGATTCCATCCTGGCATAACTCGCGTTGAGATTTTCGCACCGCACTTCGCGATAGAATCGCCCGAGGTACTTTTTGAAAGGCAAATATGTTCAACTCGCTCTCTGATCGCATTACTGGTTCACTGCGCAACTTGCGCAAACACGGACGGCTGTCGGAATCCGACGTCGAGGCGGTCATTTCTGACATCCGTCGTGCTCTGCTCGATGCTGACGTTGCCCTGCCGGTTGTCCGCCAGTTCACCGCGTCGGTACGCGAGGAAGCAACAGGTGCTCTTCGCAACCAGGCGCTCAACCCTGCACAACAGGTCGTCAAGATCGTCAATGAACAGCTTATTGAAGCGCTCGGCGGTGAGTCACGCGAATTAAATTGGGCACAATCTGGTCCCACTGTGATGATGCTTGCTGGCCTCCAGGGTGCTGGAAAAACAACTCTTGCTGGAAAGCTCGGAAAGTGGTTCAAGGATCAGGGCAAGAAACCGCTTCTAGTGGCTTCTGATCTTCAGCGTCCCAACGCCGTAAATCAGCTCCAAGTGGTTGGCGAGCGTGCGGGAGTGGATGTCTGGGCTCCGCAACCTGGCAATGGCATCGGTGATCCGGTGGATGTGGCACGTAGCGGTGTGCAACGTGGCTGGGATGAGTTCTATGACGTGGTCGTTGTCGACACGGCTGGTCGTCTCGGTATTGACGAAGAGATGATGGAGCAGGCACGCAATATTCGCGATGCTGTCAATCCGAACGAAATTATCTTCGTGCTCGATGCGATGGTTGGTCAGGATGCAGTCAATACGTCGATTGCTTTCCGTGACGGTGTGGGATTCACCGGCGTGGTGTTGTCCAAGCTCGACGGCGATGCTCGCGGTGGTGCAGCACTCTCGGTTCGCGGAGTGACAGGACAGCCGATTCTGTTTGCCTCGACTGGCGAAAAGCTGGGCGATTTCGAGCGTTTCCACGCTGACCGTATGGCCTCGAGAATCCTCGATATGGGCGATATTCTTACCCTGATCGAGCAGGCGGAGAAGACCTGGTCAGAAGATCAGGCTTTGGACATGGCGTCGAAGATGACGTCGGGAACGTTTACTCTCGATGATTTCTTGGTTCAGCTCGCTCAATTGCGCAAGATGGGTTCAATGAAGAAAATCATGGGGATGCTTCCCGGTATGGGACAGTTCCGTGATCAACTCGAACAATTTGATGAGCGCACTATTGATCGTCAAGTCGCTATTGTTCAGTCGATGACGAAGGCTGAGCGCAATGATCCGAAGATCTTGAACGGTTCGCGTCGTGCACGCATCGCCAAGGGGTCAGGTACCACGGTGACTGAAGTCAACGCACTTGTGGATCGGTTTGAGCAGGCAAAGAAGATGATGAGCCGTGCGTCGCGCGGGGGAGGCATGCCGGGTATGCCAAATATTCCCGGTCTGCCAGGTATGGGTGGTGGCTTCACGAAGAAGCAAAACAAGAAAACGAAGAAGAAATCCGGCTCGAAGAAAGGCCGCAGTGGTAATCCGGCAAAGCGTCGTCAGCAGGAATTGGCTGCTCAAAACGAGACCAAGGGTTCATCGTCGGGGAGTGCGTTCGCTGGGAACACACCTCAGGGTGACATCGATATTGAGGCTTTGAAGAAATTTTTGAGGTAGTACATGATCAGTGGAGTGGGGGCGGGGGGGAAGGCGGGCCCCCCCCCCAGAGAGGGATCACAGGGGGCCCCGATTTTTT
>NZ_JBQJCE010000004.1:0-128243 GCF_053585065.1 Arcanobacterium sp. (ex Cirak et al. 2026) | reverse complement strand
CGCGCGTCTCCCTCCCGCTCCCGCCGCGGCGGGGGGCGGGGGCCCCCCCCCCCCCCCCCCCCCCCCCCCCCCCCCCCCCCCACTCGTCTGTCCATCCATATTCCTGATTGGCGAAGAAGACAGTGGAATTGTTATTCCATCTGATGGTGACGGTGATATTCCCCTTCCCGCCAAGGTCGAAAATTTTTTCGTTTCTAGAGGTTTTTCTGGAAACGACTCGATCCATCATCCGAAGTATCTTGTGGTGGGAGAAACATGACCATAGATCTAAAGCTCATAGAGTGAATAAATCATGGGCTACGTGGTTTAGAACCTACCCGAAGCCGTCAAAAAGATCAGTGTTAAATAAACGTACGGCAGTTTTGCGTGAGTACCCGCCCAAGTGCTAGGAGGAAGCTATGGATTTAAGAGATCGATATGTCATCACCCCCAAAAAGTAGCTCTGGCACCTTATGGGTGTCTTTGTCGAGGCACAGTAAAAATCCTGATTCCCCACATCTTCTCCCCGATGGAAGCGATTATGGGCGAGACGGTTTGACGATCCAATCAGCCCAACAAGCATGGGATGAAACCTACGGCAAGGAATAACTTTCAGAATTTGAGCAACACTAAGGATGTTCCCGGAGAGATTTCCTCGCCGGGAACATCCTTAGTGTTGCTCACGCAGCGCGCACAGAATCTATGGTCGCTGCAATCATCTGTTTGCCCAATGTTCGATTCGCGTAGCCTCCCATGACGGCGCCAATACCGAAGGGCATGATCTTTCCGATCATTGCAGTGGCCTGTTTGGCGCTGAAGCGACGGAAGAGACGTTTACGCATCGAGTCACTAAATTTGCGCAACGCCTTTCCCTGAAGAGAACGAATCACACCGCCTCCAGAGAAGACTCCAGCTTGTGTTGCCAATTTCTTCACGCTTTTCGCGTTGACTCCGCCCATGAGAATCGTTAGCACGAGTGCGCGTTCTTGTTCGGCGGTGAGCTGCTCAGGGCGCATCACCTCAAGCACCGCGAACGCATGAACCATCGTGGCTGTCATAAAAACGCCAGTTTCACCCATGGCTGCTGCGATCGCAGCGATTGTGCCAACTCCAGGCAATGCGGCGGTCCCGCCGACGACGGCGCCGGAGCCAGTCACGTCGCGAAGGTAACGTTTCTCAAGCGCATCGAGTAGCGCAGCTTCCGATGGGGTGCTGAGCTTACGACGTACAGCGGTGACACGGTCATGGGCGAGAATGCGAGCTGGACCGAAGCTTTTATCAAAGGCTTCTTCAAGTGTGGAGGGATCCGCACCTGAGCGAACTGTATGGTAAGCAGCTCCTGCAGTGCCGAGAGCCAGTTTTCCTGTATTGGAAATTTTGCCAGCAAATGAAAGACGCGCAGTCATGGCACCTCCTGAAAAGTAGAAACTTTCCACAGTCTATGTGTGCATTTTCTGGTATGTGACTAGTTTCGCCGAGCGCGTCATCGCCGTGTCTGGGGATTCTCGATCGGCCTGTACCGCATGACTAAAATTTAACTAAACGAACGGTCATTGTGTGGGAGCCAATGATGCTAGACTGAGCGGGTCACCGTAGTACATATCCAAGGGCGGAATGTACTGTCACACACGCAAGATCCAAAGGAGGATCACCTGATGAAATTCACAAAGATGGCTGCGATTGTATCTGTGAGTGCAATTGCGCTCGTTGGATTTGCTGCTTGCTCGTCGTCGGGATCAACTAGCGACAGTAAAGGCAAGGTGTACTTCCTGAACTGGAAGCCGGAGCAGGAGCAAGCCTTTAAGGCAATCGCTGCCGAATACTCCAAGGCAAAGGGTGTGGATGTTAAAGTTGTCACCGCTGCATCGGGCACCTATGAGCAGACATTGAAATCCGAAATTGCGAAGAGTGATGCCCCTACTCTCTTCCAGATCAATGGTCCAGTTGGCCTGGCCTCGTGGAATAAGTACGCACGTGACCTCACTGATACACCGCTGGTGAAGTCACTCAAGGATACAAATCTCGCGCTTAAGGGCGAAGACGGTAAGGTTTACGGCACCCCGGCCGCTGTTGAAGGCTACGGAATCATCTACAACAAGGCCATCATGGACAAGTATTTCGGCCTTGCTGGTGCGAAGGCAAAGTCGGTTGACGAAATCAAGGGCTTCGCAAAGCTCAAGGAAGTTGCCGATGATATGCAGGCCAAGAAGGCTGAACTCGGAATCGATGGTGTCTTCGCTTCGACTTCGCTGGCTAGCGGTGAAGACTGGCGTTGGCAGACCCACTTGTCCAATGTCCCGATGTTCTACGAGTACAAGGACGCAGGTGTCACCGATGAGAAGACAGTGACCTTCAAATACGCTGACAACTTCAAGAATCTCTTCGATCTGTACCTCACTGATTCAACGGTTGAGAAGAGTCTTGCTCCGTCAAAGACTGTCACCGATTCGATGTCTGAATTTGCTCTCGGCAAGGCGGCCATGGTTCAAAACGGTAACTGGGCGTGGAGCCAGATCAAGGACGTTGCCGGAAACGTGGTGAAGGAAGAGAACATCAAGTTCCTTCCGATGTATACCGGAGTTGCTGGTGAAGAAAAGCAAGGTCTGGCTGTCGGTACCGAAGCGTTCATGGCAGTGAACAAGAAAGCTTCTGACGCTGATCAGAAGGCTACCCTTGATTTCATCAATTGGCTCTACGCCGACGAGGCTGGCAAGAAGCACGTGATCAATGATCTGGGTTTCATTGCTCCTTACTCAAACTACGCTGAGGCTGATACTCCGTCCGATCCTCTCGCGAAGGAGATTTCCTCCTACATTTCCAATAAAGATCTCTACGCGGTGCCGTGGATCTTCACCACTTACCCATCGCAGAAGTTCAAGGATGATTTCGGTCAGGCGCTTGCACAGTACGCTTCGGGCAACCTTGACTGGGCCAAGGTGAAATCCACATTTGTGGACGGCTGGGCCGCAGA
This sequence comes from Arcanobacterium sp. (ex Cirak et al. 2026), assembly GCF_053585065.1. NCBI lineage: Bacteria > Bacillati > Actinomycetota > Actinomycetes > Actinomycetales > Actinomycetaceae > Arcanobacterium > Arcanobacterium sp. (ex Cirak et al. 2026). Next base: position 125,293 of record NZ_JBQJCE010000004.1, on the reverse strand, counting down.
GAAGAAGTAGTAACACTCAATCGTGAAGGCCTCGGAGACACCGATCCGAAGTTGGTATCTCCGAGGCCTTCGTCATGAATGAGGCGATGATGCAAGCTCAGTTAAAGAAATATTTTCCAATCTTCGTCCTTCCCACGTTGATTGCGTTCGCAGTGGCGTTTCTTGTTCCGTTTGTGATCGGTTTTGTGCTGTCTTTCTTTGAATTCACTACGATTACGGATGCTACCTGGGTAGGGTTGGACAACTATAAAGCTGCCTTCGACGATCGATCAGGTTTCGTTGCGAGTTTTGGCTTCACACTCATGGTGGTGGTCGCTTCGGTGATCCTGGTGAATGTCTTCTCCTTCGCCATTGCCTGGTTGCTGACACAGAAGCTACGCGGTACGAACATGTTCCGCACTGTGTTCTTCATGCCGAATTTGATTGGTGGAATCGTGTTGGGCTACACCTGGCAGGTCATGATCAATGCTGTGCTTGCTCAGTACAAGACCACCATCATTGCGAATTGGACCTACGGTTACATTGGCATGATCATGCTCATCAACTGGCAGCTGGTCGGATACATGATGATTATTTATATCGCGGGTCTGCAAAATGTTCCGCCTGAGCTGGTTGAGGCTGCGGAAATCGACGGTGCTGGGCGGTGGAGCGTATTGCGTCACGTCACTATCCCCATGGTGATGCCCGCGATTACGATCTGCCTCTTCTTGACCCTGTCAAATACATTCAAACTGTTCGATCAGAACCTCGCGTTGACCAACGGCGCACCTCAAGGAAAAACTGAGATGGTGGCACTGAATATTGTCAACACCATGTTCGCCCGCGTCGGCGAAGAAGGCGTGGGTCAAGCAAAAGCTGTGCTCTTCGTCGTGGTCGTGGTGGTGATTGCGATGGTGCAGCTTTCAGCTACTCGCCGGAAGGAAATCGAAGCATGATGCACTCCAAAGTTGGAAAAGCTCTCTCATACGTTATTCTCGTTCTCCTGACCTTGGTATTTATCGGGCCGATTCTGTTCATCTTGATGAACTCCTTCAAATCGAAGTTTTCTATCGCGTCTCATCCATTTGTCCTGCCGTTAGGGGATATGTGGACAGGCCTGGAAAACTACGCGACTGGCCTCGCTCTGTCAGGCTTCTTCATGGCTATCGTGTGGAGCTTCGTGATCACGATCTTGTCTGTGACAGCTATCGTGTTTTTCTGTGCGATGACCGCCTACTACATCACTCGTGTCAAGACGTGGTACACATCGGCGCTGTACTACATGTTTGTCTTTTCGATGGTGATCCCGTTCCAGATGGTCATGTTCCCCACTGTGAAGATTGCCGACACCCTCGGATTGAACAATCCCTGGGGAATCGTGGTGCTCTACGTGGGCTTTGGCGCAGGGTTATCAGTGTTCATGTTTGCTGGCTTCATCAAATCGATCCCGCTTGAGATCGAAGAAGCGGCGACCATCGATGGAGCAGGCGTTCTCAAGACCTACTTCCTTGTGGTTCTGCCGATCCTCAAGCCCACGGCAATCACGGTGGCAATCCTCAACGCAATGTGGGTCTGGAACGACTATCTTCTGCCGTACCTGACCATCGGTTTGTCTACCGACTATAAGACCATTCCTGTGGTCATCCAGCAGCTGGTGGGTTCGAATGGTAACCGTGACATGGGTGCTCTCATGGCAATGCTCGTTCTGGCAATCGTGCCGATCGTGATCTTCTACATTGCGATGCAGAAGTACATTATCAAGGGAGTTGCCGCGGGAGCGGTGAAGGGATAAGTGGTACGTCACTTATTCTCCCAGGACTCGGCCTTTGCCCGGGTCCTGGCTCTTCTTGCCGACGTCGCAGTGGTGTCGATGTCCCTGACGCTCACTGCCATCCCTGTGGTCACCTTCGGTGCAGGTCTGGCTGCGGCGAATGTTGTGGTTGGGCAACTAATTGCCGACGATGGTGCACACCCGTGGCGCACATTTTGGCGGATTTTTGTTCGATCATTGAAAATGGCGACAGTGGGGTGGCTCCTCCTTCTTGCATGTTGGTTCACGGTGATCTATGAACTCATGTTGTTACATAAAGAGACGGGGTTGTTCGTGGATGGGATGCGAATCGGCTTGTTCAGTGTCGCAATTCTTTCGTTGCTCGTGGCCCAATGGTTTTTCGCACTCGCAGGTCATGCCAATGCTGGACTTTCGACGTCGGAAAATCGGGCTCACAAACAAACCGCGCCGACGTCGTTTGTCTCGCTACTGACAACGTCGCTTCTGTGTGCGATTCGGTACTTACCAGCAAGCGCATTAGGAATGGCACTGTGGGCCAGCCCAATCTTTGCCGCATGGATATGGCCTGAACTCGTACCCACGCTCATCTTTTTTATGGCGGTTTTTATCCCGGCATTCGTGCTCTACCTCAAGACCCTCGTCATCGGAGGAAAAGTGCGAGAAGTGGTGTGTGTCTGCTGAGAGATGACCAGGAATAATTGTGGGCAACATGGTGAGTGACATGTTGCCCACAATTGTTTAATCGTTGAAGTGCCCAATGACAGCGTGGTTGAGTGGGTCGAGCGTGATCTCACCGCCGTAGGGGAGAATAACTTGCGGGCGAGTATGGCCGAAGGGAAGATCGAGGCAAACAGTGAGATCTTCGCGGTAGCGTGCAATGTTTGAGAGCAAAAACTCATAATATGCCATCCTCTTGGCATAAAGATCAGACTCAGATTCTCCGGGCTTGTCACGATCAGCAACCACCGGGCGTGCGAATGCTAGTCCTGCTGCGGCGTCGAGATAGCCACGTTCGCCCATCGCGCGGATCCAGCGTCCAACGTAGTCCGCTGGAGGGAGAAGCTCGGACGTTTCAAAAATAAGAATTGTTCCCTCAAGTTCGTCTGCATCAGGTAAACGATCAGCGATAGCGAGTTGGTCAATCACCTCCAGACAACCTCCCCAAGTGCGTCCGCGAACCGGTGATTCGTTACCAAAGAATTCGAGTGGAAGCGCTGGGCCGCGTGGAGAAGGTTCGGAAAGTGCACGAGGATCGGACCAGTCAAACCCGTAATCTTGTGAGGTCTGTGAGGCAGGGAGAATGACATCGCCTTCTGCAAACATCGCTGCTTTCAGCGTATGAATATGGGCAGCATCAAGGTGTGGGCCGGTCAGGTGCACCATGGTCGAGCCGCCGTGGAAGGAGCTTACGCCGAGTTGCCACAGCCAATTGAGGATATTCGTATTGTCGGAGTACCCGAAGAACGGTTTCGGATCGGCTACGGGCAACTCTGGGTCGAGGAGCGGAACCACTTCAATGAGATCGTCCCCGCCTACTGTTGTAAAAATTGCCCGGATCGATGGGTCAGCGAATGCGGCATTGATATCGGCTGCCCGCTGCGCAGGAGTAGCACCCATTGCGCGAGTAGTGGGGTATTCCACCGGCTCAACGCAAAGCTCACTTTTGAGACGTTCCAGAGCTTGCTCATGCAGCTGAGGGAAATATGCGGGCGCTGCCCATGCGGGGGACAGGACGGCGATTTTGTCACCTGGTGCGACTCGCTGTGGTGAAATCACAAGTTACTCCATATTTTGTGATGAATGAGGATTAATCACTATGGTATGCGGTTGACAGTGTGTATCCGCGTATATAGAGTCAAAATTATTAGCACATTCACATGCACACCATCAAGGGAATTCACTATGTTTATCTACAGGCGTTTAGCGGCATACCTGTTCGCTTCGCTTCTCATGTTTGTTGGGGTCGTCAGCATTTCGCTTCCTGCGCAGGCGGCTGCTGATATCGTCGTCACAAGTGCCACTGAGCTATCCGACGCGGTTCGAGCAGCTGGAACGAAAAGCACAACCATCGCAGTTGACGGAGCGATTGAGCTTGACGATACACTCACGATTCCTGCTCATGCGAATATTACTCTCGTTGCGCATTCTGAAGGTGCCACACTTCAACCAGTTGCTGAGTTTACGAAGAGCCAGCTGATCACTGCGGAACGCGATTCAACACTGACTATTGGGCAACACGTTGATGAAACTCCGCTGACGATCAGTGCAAAGAAGACGGCGTTGCCTCTGATCTACTCGCGTGGCGTCCTCATAATGAATGCAGGCGTCGTCAAGGATGTTGAGGGTGATTTCAAAGATGCGTACTCGGGTGCGATTGCCATTTCAGGTCACGGTGCTCAGTTCACGTTAAACGGTGGGGAGATTCGTGATAACCATATTGGAGCGGCATCGAATCAATTTAGTGCTGGTGGTGTGCTTGTCATCAATGGGGCAAAATTCCTCATGAATGGTGGTTCCGTGATCATGAATTGGTACCGCGGCACCTACACTAACATTGCGTCAGGGGTTGGAGTCTTTTTCTCTGGCGAGATGGAGATGAATGGCGGGCTGATTTCAGCGAATTGGAATCCGCATCAGTGGGGCGCCGGTCTGCTGCTACATTCTTATTCAGGGTATTGGGTCACTGAAAAAGACTGGTCTGACAACAAAAATGGTGTGAAGTTTACGATGACAGGTGGCCGATTCGCTAATAATTATGCGGGTCGCTCAGGTGGAGCAATCGCGACTGTCGGAAAAGTAAAAGTCGATATCTATGACCGACTTGATGATCCGTCGATCACTCTTTTTGACGGGAATAAGGCGGGAGTTGGTGGAGCAATTTCGACCTATGACTGGTTTGTCGAGAGCGGAAATGCCGGGAAAATCGTCCCTTCAAAGGGAGCCGACATCGTCGGCGGAATGAGTAAAGACCATCTAGCTCGTTGGCATGAGTTAACCAAAAGCGAGCTGAATATTCATGGTGGATTGTTTGAGAAGAACACAGCGAGTGCGGCCGGAGGTGCAGTGTATGTCGGCGCTGCAGGAGCTTCGATTGCTGGAGGCGAATTCCGTGAGAACGAAGGCGGGCAGATGGGTGGGGCAATCTATGTTGCTTCCCAGCCCTACACCCTTCATATGAGTGATGTCTTCGTTGAAGGAAATAAAGCGAATGGAAATGGCGGCGGCTTATGGGTTTGCCCAACGGGCGATACCGTGATTTATGCGCAAGATGGCCTTGGTCTGGCGAAGAATTCTGGTCAAGCCTTCGGTGATGATTTGTCCGTTTTCCCGTACGGCTCAGGCGAGGGCAATGCGCCGCTCCAAGCTGACTTTTCTCGCCGGCAGCTCGGTGGCGGATCGGCAGATTGGTTTGTTGACGGTTACCGAAATCGACAGACTCAGCCGCGGTACTCGGAACAGAAGATTCCTTACGACCTCAATAAATATGTGGTGAAGCCGGAATACATTGCTCTTCATGGTGTTCCAATTGGCGATACAGTTGCTCTTGCCCGTAAGAACGCAAAAGTCCATATTCACGATAACGTCGCGACGTTCGGCGGCGGCATCGCTACCAACGGCAACATCGTTTTCGGTCGCAACAAGTCCACTAAGATTAAAGTAGTCAAAAAGTGGGACGAATCTCGTACGGCTGAGGGACTTCCCGACGCAGAAAAAGTCCAGATTCCCGAGCGCCTCAATGTTGAATTGTTTATGAAACTCGACGGCGATGAGGAAGAATATCTCGTCGATCATGCAACGCTCACTGCTCAAGATCAATGGACGCATGTTTTTCGCGATCTGGCGCTCACTGTTGGCGGGAAGAAAGCACGTTACGTGGTACGGGAGACGTTGCCTGAAGGTTGGGCTGAAACTCGTACAACTCAGAATGTTGAATCTGATGCGACTCAAGGTGCGACTGTGACCATTGAAAACAGTTATCAGCCGACTTTCATTCAGTGGATGAAACAGTCAAATGACGGAGATTTCCTTGGCGGTGCTACCTTCACAGTGACTGATCCAGAGGGAAAGACCTTCGATGTGCTCGATAATGATGCACGTGACCTCGATAAAGGGCGTGGAGGTTTGAAGATCCACGTGACGAAGAATGGTCGATACCAGATTCGTGAAAAGGTTGCGCCTGAAGGATTTGAGCTGTCAGATCAGGTATTGTCGATCGAGGTCAACTCCGGTCGCTCACTGACAGGACGTTCTTTCGACGCAGGTAAGGTGATAAACCACCGCAAACCTACACCGTCGTTGTCATGGAACAAGATGGATGACAACGGAAATTTTCTTGCTGGTGCCACTTTCGCAGTGACTGGCCCGGACGGAGTCAGCTTTGAGGTTGCCGATAATTCTCAACGTGATCTCAATGATGCCGACGGAGCTTTCGAGATTGAAGTACCGGTTGCGGGAAAATACACGGTGATCGAAAAGATCGCGCCTGAAGGTTATGATCTTGATGCAACACCACTCACCGTTGAAACGGATTTAAAGAAGCCGATGCACCTAGGCAACGTGACAAATTTGCCGCAGCGCTTCCTCACATGGAACAAAGTTGATATCGATAACAAGAATCTTGCCGGTGCGTCCTTCGAACTTTCAGCTCCTGACGGGACTGTCATTCAGGTTACTGATAATGATGAACGTGACCTGGACAAAGCTGACGGCGCATTTAAAGTTAAGGTCTCAGCAGTGGGGACGTACACGCTTCGCGAAACAAAAGCGCCACATGGCTACATTCTCAACAAAGATCCACAGCAACGGGAGATATCGAGTAAGGATCTCATTGCTAGTTTCACAAAAGTGGTGAATAAGCCGATTCCTACTGTTGAAAACCATCTTGTGGAGTTTGATGAGGATGGGGCTCTTCCGGGAGAGTCTGGTTCGAATGATGCGACGTTTGAGGAAGAGTCGTTGACGCCGTGGTACCAGTTTGGTGGGGGATTTGTGGAGTTTGATGAGGATGGGTCCCTTCCGGGGACGTCCGGTTCGAATTTTGGCGAGACGATTGAAAGTGATAGTGTTCCGCCAACGCCAACGCCAACGCCAACGCCAACGCCAACGCCAACGCCAACGGGTGAACTGGGTCTGCCGGTTACCGGAGCGTCTAGTTTCGAGGTGGCTCTTGTTGCCATCGTATTTATTGGGACAGGAATAATAATGAGGCGAAAGTTCTCATCATCCCTCTAAACATTTGGCGCCTACTCCGAGAGTAGGCGCCAAATGCGTTTCATCGACATGACATTGCCGACTACTATTAGTCAGTGGAAATCATGGCATCTCAAGGAGAACAATGAACTACACCTGGAAACAGAAAATTGCTGCCTGGGCGGTCCACGCGTTTACGATGTCCGGTTTAGTTTTTGCTTGCCTAGCGGCGCTTTCGCTGATGCATGGCGAACTGAAAATGATGTGGCTCTATCTTGGTATCGCCATGCTTATCGACGGCATTGATGGAACTTTTGCTCGGGCGGTGAAAGTGCGCGAGGTCATCCCGTGGTTTAACGGAAGTGTTGTGGATGTCGCTGTTGATTACATTACGTGGTCATTCTTGCCTGCACTTTTCATGTACCTCTATCTGCCATTCGGTCATCCCGTGCTGGCATTTGTTGCGATGATTGCCGTAGTCACCTCGTCAATGTTCTGCTACGCGAATGAAGGCGAAAAATCTTCTGATAACTACTTCGTTGGATTCCCTGCAGCGTGGAACATTGTGGCCGTGTGCATGTGGATCTTGCACGTTCCCGGTTGGCTCAACACTGTTATTGTCGTTGCGCTTGTGATCCTCACTTTCATCCCAACTCACTACACGCACCCGTTCCGCGTCAAGAAAATGATGATTGTGAACATCGTCGTTTCTCTCGTCTGGGTGGGTGCTACCGCTGGACTCGTTGCGACTTATGGCGCACAGCCGCTATGGTTACACATCACGTTCTGGGTGAGCGGTTTATGGTTCCTCGTCACGGGGGCTATTCGTACGGCGACTGGCGACGATGTTGCCACGCAGCTTGCTTGAGAGAAGAGGAATGTATGACGACTGTCATCGGTCATCGTGGTCTGTCGGCTCTGGCACCAGAGAATACGCTTGCTGCGTTCCGAGCAGTTCTTGACCACGGCATAAACTGGATCGAAACAGATGTCGACGTCATTGCAGACGGTACGCCGATTCTGATCCATGATTCGCCGTTGGACCGCACAACAAATCGTTCAGGGAGCTATTCACATTTGACCAGGAGTGATCTCCCTCTTGACGCGGGGGCTTGGTTTTCGCCCGGATTCACAGGCGAACCATTGCCGACACTTGCTCAGCTCGTTGATCTGATGAATGAGCGCGGGCTCAATGCGAATATAGAGATTAAGCCCAACGAAGAGACGAAGGATCGCGCCCTCGCTGTGATTGATGGCGTGATTGAACAATGTGAACGCCTCGACAAGGGACGAGAAGTCATTATTTCGTCGTTCAATCACGTGCTGCTGTATATTTTCTCGCAGCGTTGCACAAAATGGCCGATCGGGTTGCTCTATGAAAACAAAATCAGTGACGACTGGCGCAGTGTTGCTGAGCTTGTCGGGGCGAGTTACATCCACCCACAAGAATCTCTCCTGTCACGCGAACTCGTGAAGGATTTTCACGATGCAGGATTGAAAGTTAACGCCTGGACTGTCAATGATCGGGCTCGCGCAAATCTGCTGATTAATTGGGGCGTTGACGGACTTATCTCGAATGTTCCACATGAACTGGACGATCTTTGCCGCGGGCGGTGAACGACGTCGGCGCATCAGGTTTCTTCGAGAAGTTTGTAAACCACAAAAACCACAGCACCTTTTATCGCACATTCATGAGGGGATCGACGAAAGATCTTGTTCCCTATTAACTTTTGAGCACGATGTGTCGAAAAAATGAAAACTTCCACTGTCTTTCGATGTTTAGCACGACCGACGGATCTTTGCGGCGCAGATGATGCGCCGCAAAGACTCTTACGCGTTTTTCTTCTCGATCGCGGCCTTAATCAGACCTGCGAAGAGAGGATTGGCGTGGGTAGGGCGCGAGGTAAATTCGGGGTGAGCTTGAGTGGCGATGTAATAGGGATGAAGAGCACGATCTAGTTCCACGTACTCCACTAAGGAACCATCGGGTGATGTTCCACTTACTTTGAGGCCAACTGCTTCGAGACGATCGCGGTAAGCCTGGTTGTATTCGTAGCGGTGACGGTGACGCTCTGCTACTGACGTCGTGCCGTAAACTTGTGCGACCAGTGACCCATCCACAAGGACGGCCGGGTACGAGCCTAAACGCATGGTACCGCCTAAATCGCCGCCGTCGACGAATTGTTTCTGCTCGTCAATCGTTGAAATGACAGGATCGGGAGTTTCCGGATCGAATTCCGTCGATGACGCTGTGTCCAGTCCCAACAGATTGCGCGCAGCTTCGATCACCATCGATTGCAAGCCGAGACAGATACCCAGGGTAGGGATCTGATGTTCACGGGCATATCGCAGCGCGCCCACTTTTCCGTCCAACCCACGCACCCCGAACCCTCCGGGGATGAGTACTGCATCGACGTCGGCAAGATGAGCGTGAGCGCCGTCGAGGGTTTCGCACGAGTCTGCAGGAACCCACACAATTTCGACGTCGGCCCAGTGAGCGAATCCTCCAGCGTGGAGAGCTTCGACGACGGAAAGGTAGGCATCTTTCAGATCAATATATTTGCCGACCAACGCCACGCGTACTCGATGTTTTGGCGAGCGCACCCGTTCGAGAAGGCCATTCCAAGAGTCCCATTCCACATCGTGTGTGGGAAGATCAAGTTGACGTGCCACGTAGGAATCGAGGCCCTCATTGAACAACGTCACCGGTACTTCATAGATTGACGAGGCATCTTGGCACTCGATTACGCCCATGTCGTCTACATCGCACATGAGCGCGATTTTGCTTTTCACGGATGCAGGCAAGGGGTGGTCGCAACGCAACACAACCGCGTCGGGCTGGATTCCCACTTGGCGCAACTGTGCAACTGAATGTTGGGTTGGCTTGGTCTTGAGTTCACCGCCTGCCGCGAGATAAGGCACCAGCGACACATGGATAAAAAAGCAGTTGTCACGGCCGATTTTCTGGCGGATCTGCCGGGCTGCTTCGAGGAAGGGCTGCGATTCGATGTCGCCTACTGTTCCGCCGATTTCTGTGATAACGACGTCGGGACGATCGCCATCGACCTCAGCTTGGGCACGCATACGCGAGATAATTTCGTTTGTAATATGAGGGATGACCTGTACGCATTCGCCCAGATATTCGCCCGCCCGCTCGCGGCGGAGCACATTTTGATACACCTGACCTGTGGTAGCGTTGGCGTCACCCGTGAAAGCTTCGTCCAAGAATCGCTCGTAGTGGCCAATATCGAGATCGGTTTCAGCGCCGTCGTCGGTGACGAACACTTCGCCGTGCTGGAAGGGATTCATTGTGCCAGGATCGACATTGACGTACGGGTCGAGTTTTTGCATTGCAACTTTTGCACCACGTGCTTTGAGTAGCGAACCGAGAGACGCTGCGGTAATGCCTTTGCCAAGTGAAGAAGCCACACCGCCAGTGACGAAAATATGGCGAACGGGGCGGGAATTTCCATAGGAACGAGAAATAATATCCATGGATCTTCATTTTATCGAGGAGGCCGCTAGGGGTGTTAGCGACGTCCGATATTCGAGATTGTTCGACACAGCACACGTCTCCGTCATCGTGGACACGCTGCGGTGTGCAATGCCTGTGCGGTTAGGCACTGTGAGGTATGCAGTCGTATCCTTAAAAGATGGATCAAACGTTTGGATTGCTTCGTTTTGTGAACCCGGGATCGTACGCGCGTGGGGTTGTTTATGCAAGTCAACAACGGGCGAAGGTGAACGAGCATGATCGCGAATCGAGTACGATACGTGGACAGACAGTCGGGTCCAATCAACGCAACTACGATGAGGTGATCCACTACAGTTTCGATGATGAGACAAGCCAGTTCACTTCTTTTGAATCCTCGTGCTCGTGTCCGGTGCGCACAAACTGTAAACATGTGGTCGCTCTTGCTTTGACAGCACTCGATTTACTTCCTCATGCGTTAAAACCTGCGAACCATGCGACTGCTCCGGGACGCGTTGCTGCACCGTCGCAGCCGGCGGGTTTACCGACGTCGGCAGACTACGTGCGCGAACGTAACCCGTACGAATGGCGCGGACCGCGCCGATCGGAGCCGACCTGGGAGGGACGGCTCGCTGAGCTTTTTGCCTGCAGTTCCTCCGACAAACGCGATCTCGCCCTCATTCTTGAGATGCAAGAACCTGAGCCCGGACGTGAATCGACGTTGTTTTCCCGAGGCCATCTGATGGCGACGCCGATGAAGCGCGGGAAAAATAAGGCGTGGGTAAAAAGCGGAGTGTCAATTTCGCACTTGCGCTCGGGTGGTGTCACGGATGTGAAACCCGAGCAGGCGAACGCAATCCGCTCGTTGATTCAGTTATCTGAAACTTTTGTTCCGTATTCTGGCACAGCGAAAGATTCGTTGCGTTTAGACACCATCAATTCTTCCTTGCTCACACCTGTGCTACGTGAAGTGATCGACTCCGGTGTGAGTCTGATCGATCGCGATTTTCATCCCGTCTTTGTTGAAGACACGGACGCCGTGGCCGAAATTGCGATTGAAGAACGCGACGCTGGAGCACTTGCGTTGGGTGCGATTTTCACCCATCCACTTCTCGGCTCACAGATCGCACTTGGAGTTGGATCACCTGCACAACTGATCGCATGGCGTGATGAAGTGATGCATCTAGCATTTCTGGCTGAAGCTCCGAGCGATCAATGGAATGCGCTGCGCACCGGTGGTGTTTTGGTCGTGCCTGAAAAGGGACGCGCTCGTTTTAATACAGAGATTTTTACTCATCTTTCGCGGCAGTTGTGGACCTCTCCAGATGGGTCGTTTGATCCTCCTGCGATTCCAACTCCGCGTTTGCATCTGACACTAGATCTGTCTGACCCCACTGCACCCGTTCCGCTAATCAATGCCATCTGGACGTGGCGTTATGGCCAAGGTGATGGTGAACTCGGGCCATTTTCACTCAACCTCCCCAAAGATGCCGCTCGCGGCGTGCGTGATGTTGAGACAGAGTCAGAGATCCTTGCTCAGGTTGCACCCATCGTGAGCCAGCACATGCCTATTTTGATGAATGGGTCTGCACTTGCTCCACATGTGAAAGTGACAGGTAGTGACGTGCTTGCGCTCGATATGCTGACCACTGTCTTGCGAACGCATGAGGTTGAGGTGGAAGAAAACCTCCCAGCTTACACCCCAGTTGAGCTGAAAAAGGTCGGTGTGGATGTCACGGATACTACCCGTGACTGGCTTGATTTGAATGTGCGTGTTGAGATCGGTGGATCCGTGGTTCCCACAGCGCTCTTGATCCGGGCACTGACTCTCGATCAGGAATATCTCTTTCTCGAAAACGGTACGTATCTGAATCTCGACCTTCCTGAAATGGATAAGCTCCGAGCATTGTTGAAAGAGGCTCGTGCGCTGACCGATCAACGAGGTGGTGGGATTCGTGTGCCCAAGGTACGACAGACGTGGTGGGAAGAGTTACTGAACCTCGGGATTGTTGACGCTGCACGTAACGCTTGGTTCGACGCCGTGCGCGCAGCCTCATTGCGTCAGATACTTCCTGCCGAGGTCCCCGTATCAGTGAAAGCGGTGTTGCGCCCCTACCAGCTTGAGGGATTCCATTGGCTGGCGCGGCTACGTGATCAAGGCTTAGGGGGCGTCCTGGCTGATGATATGGGGTTGGGCAAGACTCTCCAGATGCTGACGATGATTGCCCGCGATCGCGAGCGCACTCCCGACGCAGGCCCTTGGCTCGTCGTCGCGCCGACGTCGGTGGTGGAGAACTGGGTGAGCGAAGCCCAAAAATTCACGCCGCATCTGACGGTAGTGGGAATTGATTCGACAGCGGCGCGTGCATCATCCCAAATTTCACAGCTTGCTCGGGGAGCAGATATCGTCGTGACATCCTATACCCTGTTGCGCCTGGACGAGGAGGTCTATACGCGTCTTGAGCCGACCGGTGTGGTTCTTGATGAAGCACAGAATGTGAAGAACTATGCGTCGAAGGGGTTCGCGGTTGTTTCTTCATTAGGGGCGCCCACGACGTTCGTCGTCACAGGTACGCCGATCGAAAATAACCTGTCCGAGCTGTGGGCAATGTTCGCCTTGGCGGCTCCGGGGCTACTCGGTAGTCCGCGACAATTTGCGGCGGCATTCCGCACGCCTATTGAGGACAACATTGCGGGAGGCGACCGCTCTGTTGCCGATGAATATATGGCACGGTTGCGTAGACGAATCGAGCCTTTCCTCCTGCGACGAACGAAACGTTCAGTGGCGCTCGATCTGCCCGAAAAAGCGGAACAAATTGTGAGGGTAGAGCTCGAACCCGATCACCGGCGTCTTTATGACCGCCAGCTGGCACATGAACGTCAGGCTGTTTTGAAACTGACCGCCGACGGTGATGACCATCGTTTCCAGGTGCTTGCAGCGTTGACACGCTTACGGCAGATGGCGATTGATCCTCGGCTTGTTGACAGTGAATCAACGGCCACCCCCTCGAAGCTCAACGCTTTGATGGAGCTCCTTGACCAAGCAATGAGTGAGGGACATCGAGCTTTGGTCTTTTCGCAGTTCACTTCTTTCCTTGAGCTAGTAAAGGAACGGTTGGACGCCGCGGGGATTGCCTACGCTTACCTCGATGGCGCAACACGAGGACGAGCTAAAGTCATCGAGGAATTCGCTTCAGGCCAGACGCCGATTTTTCTTATCTCGTTGAAAGCTGGTGGCACGGGACTGAATCTCACAATGGCCGATTACGCAATTTTGACTGATCCGTGGTGGAATCCCGCTGTCGAAGAACAGGCAGTAGACCGCGCCCATAGGATTGGGCAGACCCGCCCTGTCCACGTCTACCGGTTGGTGAGCGAGGGAACTGTCGAGGAGAAGGTGCTTGCGCTTCAGGATCACAAACGTTCCTTGCTCGCTGTCCTCTCGGAAGGAAATGGAGCGACCAGATCCTCAAAAGCGCTCTCAAGCCAAGAATTGCAGGCATTGTTGGCATAACCTGCATACTGATGTCGCCCCAGACACTGCTACAGTGGTAGAGACTTGACGTGCGCAACTTCACGCGGTTCGTAACGATTGAGTTACTGTTTCGTCGTGAACTGGTCACAAGGCGGGTGGGGCGAGCACAATGTTTTGGTACATGTAGTCGAGGGAAGTAGAGCCGATGTCTGAATCCACCGCGGTTTCCTCCTCCAAGGAAGACGAACAGAAGGTATACGAGAATCTTCTCGCCTTGCGCGTGGAACCTGACGGCACTGAATCTTACGGTGACAAAGCAGACCAGTTCATCGAGTGGTACGGACCTGAAGGCGCCATGGTTGTGACCCTTCTTCACGGTGGATCTTTCCGCCAAAATATTGGACTGGATTTCACTCGTCCGGCTGCATTCGCGTTGGCAGAGGCTGGTTTTCGGGTAGCGTTGCCCGAATATCGCCGTCTTGCAGGGAGCCCGGAACTCACATTCGAAGACGCGCGTCTTCTCGCTCGCCACCCGCTCATTGGTTCCTCAACCTGGATTGGTCACTGTGCGGGTGCCACAATGGCACTGGATGTTCTTTTTTCTGACGAATTTGAACTGACCCACGTGGTGGCTCTTGCACCATTGTTCGATCTTGCACGAGCGGTGCGTGAGACGGCATCGGAGAATGCTGGCGATATTTCTGACTTCATGGGCGGAATGCCTGTCGATCAGCCTGAGCGCTACGCACAGTTCGATCCGATGCGACGGTGGATGGAGCTGGGGGAGGCACAGTTCGCGGCTCGCGGGCTCAGACTCGACATCATCCATGGGACAGCGGATGCCACAGTGCCTGTTGTACGATCTAAAGATCTCAATACAGAGCCTTTCAATGTCGCAATTGTTCCTGGTGCTCACCACAATGATGTGATTCGACCAGGCGATGACGCATGGATTTTCTTGCGAGGAGCACTCGGAGACGCTTCGGCTTAAGCGACGTAAGGATGTGATCGTTAAACATCATTCTCATTTGCCCTATTGTGCGCAAGAATAGAACGTATGAAGATTGCACTCGTTCTTGGCTCTGGCGGCGCTCGCGGATACGCTCATATCGGCGTGATCGAGGAAATTAAAAAGCGCGGGCACGAAATCGTCGCAATCGCTGGTTGTTCAATGGGAGCAGTCGTCGGTGGTGTTGAGGCTGCTGGTCATCTTGAGGAATTTAAAAACTGGGTGAGTGGGCTTTCCAAGCTTGATGTCCTTCGTCTGATCGGGTTCACCATCCGTGAGCCTGGGATCGTCAATCCACGTAAAGTTATCGCGCGTATTGATGACATTGTGGCAGGAGTGAGGATCGAAGATCTTCCCATACCCTTCACTGCCGTGGCCACGAATCTCATTACCGGCCGTGAAGTGTGGTTTCAACAGGGGAGCCTGGCTGCAGCAATTCGTGCGTCGATGGCTGTGCCGTCTATCGTCACGCCTGTACACCTCAATGGGCAGCTTCTCGCTGACGGGGGTCTCGTCAATCCTGTGCCTATGGAGGCGGTTGCTGCAGTTAAGGCTGATGCCACGCTTGCGGTGTCGCTCGCGAAAGGGCGTACGGCGAACGTTGACGACCCGCGCATGTTTGGGTCTGCTGGTCCAGTATCCTCCGACGACGTGTGTGAAGAAAGCGAAGAGCAGCCGGCAATCTCGCTGTGGGAGACATACTATGATCTGCCCAAGTCATTGAGAACCCGTGATGTTGCCGATCTTTCGATCTCTGCCATGCAAGCAATCATTGAACGTTTCCGATGGGCTGCGAACCCTGCTTCGTATGTCATCGAGATTCCTTACACGACTGCTGGAACCATGGATCTGCATCGGGCAGCAGAGGTTATTGAAGTGGGTCGCACTGAAGCGGTCAAAGCCCTTGACGCTTACGGATTGTAGGGGTGAGGGTGAGGAGATCGTAAAACAGATTGGGGTGTCGGAAGAAATCCGACACCCCAATCTGTTTTACACGTAGATACGCGTTGTGTACTCTACTGTCCGCTCGATTGGCATCGTACGTAGCCAACGCGGCGAAGCAGAGAAACGCGATAACTGAACAAATAGCCAGCGGAACACGTGAGGCATTTTACCGTGGTGAGGTGCTTGCTCGATCTGGAGATGATGGGCAAACACCATCGCATCTTCAATCGAAAAATCGGGCACGTTCATCGGCGTCGGCTCAGGAGCTTCGCGCAGGCGCTTGGTATACAGTTCAAGATCCGCAATGGGATTACGCGAATCCATGAAACCGTATGTGACCGTCAGATGGAAGAAACCGGGAAGTGGACACGCAATGGGCGAATTCTTCACACGTTGTTCGGGTGGTACGTGCGCCAGCGCCACGGTCTTCACGGCAAGGATCACGACTCGCTCGTGAATTGCGTCGTTGAAGTTCGTGTTCAAAAGCAGCGGGCGTGGGGTAGAAGTAAACAGCGAGTGCGGATAAATAGCTGTCCCCGGGATGCGGGAATTCACCGGCTTTTTTGATACTTGGTCGAAGTATTCGGAAAGCGGAAGTTCTTGTTCGCTTCGTTGGCGGTATACCTGTTGGGAGATTATCTTCCACGACAACATGATCGTGGTTAAAACGATGGCGATGCTCACGGGCAGCCACCCACCAGAGAAGAACTTGACGACATTTGCTGCCCATAGTGGCACTTCCATCAATGCCAGAACAAGTCCGGCGAGAGCGGCGAACCAGCGTGGCTTCTTCCACCCATAGCGGATCAGTGTGACGAGTAGTGCTGACGTGAGAAGGAACTCAGTGGTCACTGCCAAACCGTAGGCTTCTGAGAGCGATTCGGATGTGCGGAAAGTGACCACGATGAGCGCCACGGCAATGTAGAGCAAAAGATTGGCTGCCGGAATGTAAATCTGTCCGCGTTCTTTCGCTGAGGTGTAGACCACGCGCAGGTGAGGCAAATAGTTGAGGTGAATTGCTTGGTTTGTCAATGCGAAAGCGCCCGTGATTACGGCTTGCGATGCGATGAGGGTTGCGAGAGTAGCGATGATTACTAATGGGATAGTTGCCCATGAGGGTGCCAGGAGGAAGAAGGGGTTTTCCAGAGCTGCTGGATCAGAGAGTAGGAGTGCCCCCTGGCCGAGGTAGTTAATGGAGAGAGAAGGCAGTACTAAATACAACCATGCGTCTTGAATCGGACGTCGGCCAAAATGTGACAGATCGGCGTACAGGGCTTCTGCACCAGTGAGGGACAGTACGATCGCGCCCATGGCGATGAAAGCAACTGTCGGGTGTCCGATGAGGAACTCTGCCGCATACCACGGGTTGAGAGCCAAGAGAATGCGCGGATTTTCCACAATGTGAGGAGCGCCGAGTATGGCGAGCAAGATGAACCATGCGGCCATAATTGGAGAGAAATAGGAAGCGACTTGATGGGTGCCTCGGTACTGGATCGCGAATAGGCCAGTGAGGATTATCAGTGCAATCGGCACAATATACGTGGCGATTCCTGGGATTGCCACGTCCAATCCTTCAACTGCGGAGAGCACGGAAATTGCAGGCGTAATGACAGAATCGCCGAAGAACAATGAGGCGCCGACAATGCCCACAACCGCGACTCCAGATGATAGCCGTGACGGAGACTTGACGAAACGACGCACAAGTGCCGAAAGCGACAAAATTCCGCCCTCACGTCGGTTATCTGCACGCAATACGACGGCAACATACTTGAGCGTGACAAGCGCTACAAGGAACCAAATAATTGCTGAGGTGACGCCAATGAGTGTGTATTCATTTATGCTCATGCCGTCGAGCGTGAATACTGAGCGCATAACGTACAGCGGCGAGGTTCCAATATCGCCATAAACAACTCCGACCGCGCCGAAAGCGGCAGCAGCACTTGCTGTCGATACGCTCGGCACGTGGCTTGCATTCTTGCGTCCCGCAATTGCGCGGGCAGTTCCTCTGGTTTTTTCCACGAGGGTTAGCATAGACCCATTGGCGTACTTTGCAACCTCGTTTTCCTTAAGACTCTTGTGAAGGAGTGGACACCGGGAGGGAGAGAACAAGGTTTTCATGGGTACTGTGTAGCGGTGGAGCCGCTGCTGGTACGCGGCCGATTCGTGGCATTGCTCGAGGGATCTTAGACTGGGAGCATGAGTATTTCGCTTCCATCTGTTCATGCTGGCGCGCGTGAGTTCGCTGCCGGCTTCGCTGATTTTATTTCGTCTTCGCCCACCTCTTTTCACGCGGCGGCGAACCTTGCACAGGTTTTTGCCGACGCCGGGTTTGCCCGCCAAGAGGAGAGTGAGGCATGGGAAGGGGCGAGGCGCGGATACGTCGTGCGTGACGGCGCTGTTATTGCCTGGCGTATTCCTGACAGTGTTCAACTCGGCACTGGTGTCAAAATTATCGGTTCGCATACCGATTCACCGTCTTTTAAGGTTAAACCGAACAGCACGTCGAGCTCATGCGGCTACGATCAGGTCAATGTTGAAGTCTACGGCGGCCCTTTGCTTAATTCGTGGCTCAATCGTGATTTGGGTATCGCGGGTCGAGTAGTCAGCTTGGACGGGGAAGAACACCTTGTGAAGACCCCTGCGATCATGACGATCGCACAGGTTGCTCCTCATCTTGATCGTTCAGTGAATAAGGAGCTCAAGCTTTCGGCACAAAAGGACTACCGCCCAATCTGGGCCACGTCCGAGGGCGATCTCATGAGCCTCATTGCCCAGGAAGCTGGAATTGATCCTGGGCGGATCGCTGCGATGGATCTGTTCGCATACGACACCTGTGCGCCTCAGATTTTCGGTGGCACAGATGGCGTTGACTTCTTCGCTGCTGGCCGCCAAGACAATCTCACTTCTGTTTACTCCTCGCTTGTTGCGTTCCTCGATCCAGACATTGAGCTCGGTGAGGACATCCAGATTTTTGCTACATTCAACCATGAAGAGATTGGTTCAGATACGTACTCGGGTGCTGCGGGTTCATTCCTTGAAGCAATTTTGCGCCGGATGTCCGAGAATCTCTTTGGCCCAGGTGCTGAGGCTTTCGAGCGTATGCTTGCGAACTCCTCCGTGGTCAGTGCCGACGCTGGGCACGCAGTGAATCCGAACAAACCCGAACTTCATGATCCTGCGCACCAACCAGTTCTCGGGGGAGGGCCTTTGCTCAAGATTAACGCCCGCGGTGCCTACGCTACCGACGCCCCGACGTCGGCGCTTTTCTTCCGGGCGGCTGCTGGAGCGCACGTGGCTGTTCAGGAAATTGTGTCGAACAATGACGTCCCATCTGGGACGACGATCGGCCCGATCACTGTGACGCGCCTCGGTATTCCTACTGTTGATTGTGGTGTACCGCTGTTGTCGATGCATTCGGCACGCGAAATTTCAGCACCAGCTGATCTTGTGGCCTTGTCGCAGCTCCTCAAAGCCTACCTTGAGGACTGAATCACCATGCTGATGTAGGTGTGGGCGGTAGAAAATCTACCGCCCACACCCATCTTCGACATGGTGATCACGCAACGTGGTCTGAGTTTGTGGTTCGTTCGAGAATCGACGTGGCCTCCTGGTATGCAGCCGTATCAGTGGTGCCGATGCCCTGGAAGCGCTCAGGAATTTCTAATCCCTTGTGTTTCATCGCGCGAGCCCACAGCGAACCCGAACGGTACGAGGAACGCACAAGTGGGCCAGCCATGATTCCTGCAAATCCCATTTCGTAACCAATCTCTGAAAACTCCACGAATTCGTTTGGCTTCACCCATCGGTCGATTGGGTGATGTAACGGGGATGGACGCAGGTATTGAGTAATCGTCAGCAGGTCACAACCGGCGTTGTGAAGATCCTGCATTGTTGAGATAACCTCGTCTTTCGTTTCTCCCATGCCCAAGATGAGGTTGGACTTTGTAATCAAGCCCGATTCTGAGGCAAACGTAATGAGATCCAAGGAACGTTCGTATCGGAAAGCGGGGCGAATCTTCTTGAAGATACGCGGAACGGTTTCGAGATTATGAGCCAAGACCTCAGGCTTCGCGTCGAAGACCTGCTTGAGTGCGGGGGCGCCGCCGCGCATGTCGTCAATGAGAAGTTCGACGCCGGTCTGCGGGCTCATCTTGTGGATCAGACGAGTGGTTTCGGCATAGAGCCACGAAGCACCATCTTCGAGATCGTCACGTGTGACACCTGTGATGGTGGTGTAGTTAAGGTTCATCTCTTTTACCGACTGTGCCACGCGTAGAGGCTCGCCGCGGTCATACGTATCTGGACGTCCAGTCTTAATGAAACAAAAATCGCAACGTCGGGTGCAGGTGTCGCCGCCGATCAGGAACGATGCTTCGCGTGAATCCCAGCATTCGTAGATATTGGGGCAGTTCGCTTCGGCACACACTGTGTGAAGGGAAGCTCCGTTAACGCGCGATCGCATATCCTCGTACTCGGTGCCGACAGTAGCCTTCGTTTTGAGCCACTCAGGACGGTCATGCTCGATCGGGGTAGCGGAATTCTTTTCCTCGATGCGCAACAGGCGGCGTGAACCGGGGTTGATGCGCTCATTGGACATATGGTGTGTCCCGCCGATAGGGGCAGTGGTAGTAGTCATTTTGTGTCCTTTCGAGGGTGCCAGGCAACACCCGTGTTCTGGGGAAGAGTGGTGTCGCCAGCTGTAACTTCCTCAAGGAGAGGGGCGACGTCGTCGTCGACCAATTCAGTGTTGTTGCGTCCTTCGCGGCGGAAGGGTTGATAAGCGTTAGCAAGGTAAGGAATAAGCAGACGCGCGACTTTCTCCAAGGAGAAGTTGTAACCTTCCTGGGCAAGCGTGGCCACGCCGGCGTCGGCGAGTCCGCAGGGAATAATTTGCATGAAGCGGTCAAGATCAGTGGTGACGTTGAAAGCCAAGCCGTGCATGGTGGTGTCAGAGGCGAACTTGATGCCAATGGCGCACAGTTTGCGGTCTGCTTCGCCGTTTCGCAGGATCCATACGCCACTTCGTCCGTCGACTTGGGACGTTTTCAGGCCGATGAAGTCCATAGCGTCAATGAGTGCGCGCTCTGTGCTGCGGACGAATGCCACAACATCTTTTGGTGGCGTGACAGCGATGATGGGATAAATGACGAGTTGCCCTGGGCCATGGTAGGTCACTGAACCGCCGCGATCCATGGAGATGACGGGAATCTCGCTATTTGGAATGTCTTGCGGCTGTGTGCGACGTCCCGCAGTGTAGGTATCTTTCGACTCCCAGACGATAAGTGTGTCCTCGCGTTGGCCGGTTGCCACTTGTGTGTGCAAATGGCGCTGTAGTGCGTCTACAGTCATGTAATCTTGGGGGCCGCGATCGAGCAAATTTACGATATGCACCTACTCAGCCTATTCCTTTAGTCCTAGGGTTTCGAGGCGGGAAAGTGTGAGGCTGGCCAAGCTTGAGTTGCTTAGGGGCCAGTAGAAAACTAGGCTGTAAAAGTCCTGTATCGCATTTTCATGCATATATAGGGATACCGGAAAGCGAGTCGGATACGAACGGGGAACTGTCTCGCGCCGGGTGGAGATGAACGTCATGCCGTATTATTTCCACATAATTGCACCCATCGGAAGTGTGCGATCCTCGCGGGGCCGCACACTTTCTTCCCCGAGTCAGGAAGCCTCGCATGCTGAGATACCTTTTGCGGCGAATCGCGAATTACGTGTTGTTGCTATTCATGGCAACAACGATGGCGTATTTCATCGCCGGCACACAGTTGAACCCTCGTTCAAAGCTCATTGAAAACGCACTTTTGTCAGGCAAGAATGTGGATCTTGCACAGGTGACGAAGAACGTGGACACCATGCTCTTTGAGCGCAACATCAACCCACTGACCCCTGTGTGGGAGCGCTATGGTGTGTGGTTGAAGAAGGTTTTGTTCCATTTTGATTGGGGAATGAGCCCGGACGGAAAAGTGATTAACACAGAGATTGCTAATCGCGTTCCGATTTCGCTGCAATTGGTATTCATTGGCTTTTTCGTCGGAGTTTTTGTGGGCGTTGCTTTGGGTGTGTGGACTGCGGTGAGGCAGTATTCGCGCATGGATCGCACCATCACTTTCCTTTCGCTTCTGGTTATCTCGACGCCGTCGATCGTTTTGGCAATCTTGCTCCAGATGCTGGCCACCTACATTGGACAGACTACGGGATACCAGCTTGACTTTACGGGGCCGTATTCTTTGCCTAAACCTGAAGGATTCGCTCTTTTCCTGAATAGAGCTGAGCACTTGCTTTTGCCGACGATCGTCATGTCGCTTCATGGAATTGCAACGTATTCGCGTTACCAGCGTAACTTGATGCTTGATACCCTTGGTGCTGATTATGTGCGCACTGCTCGCGCGAAGGGCTTGCGTTCTGGGCGTGCTGTGCGTCACCACGCATTGCGTACCTCGCTGATTCCGATTGCCACCTTCTTTGCATTCGGTATTACAGGTCTCGTTCTGGGAGCGGCAATCACTGAACAGGTCTTCGGATGGCAAGGAATGGGCATTTACTCCGTCACAACTATCCAGGGGCTTGATGTGAACGGAACAGTTGCAGTGGTTTCGTTTGCGGCTGCCTGTACTTTGACAGGTGCCCTGCTTTCGGACATCTTGATCGCCGCTATCGATCCGCGAGTGAGGGTATAACCATGGGAAACTTGAGAACTGATGAAACTCGTGAAGTGAAAGCGAAAGTGTCAGCAGAAACGCAAAAGCGCGTTGAAGCGACTCAGCGTCTGACACGCAACCAACTGATTGTCCGCCGCTTCATGCGTAATAAACTCGCGGTCGCCGGCGTCATTGGCTTGGCAACGTTGGTTTTGCTTGCAATCTTTCTGCCGTATTTTCTCCAGTGGAGTTATATTGACCGCGATCGCGTGAATTTCTTGGCTCCTCCAGGTACCGAAGGCCATATCTTCGGTACTAGCCAGGAGGGCCGTGACATGCTGGCCTTAACGATTGAAGGTCTGCGTAAGTCAATGATTATTGGCTTCTCAGTGGCGTTCCTACAAACGTCAATTGCTGCTCTCGTCGGATCATCGATCGCATTCTTTGGTGGTTGGGTCGACAAAGTCGGAACATGGTTTATTGACCTTCTCTTGGTGGTTCCATCGTTCCTCTTTATCGCTATTTTCTCGCAGCGCTTCGCCAAATCTGCATGGTCCACTTTCTTTTTAATTATTTTCTTGGCCATCTTCTCGTGGATGCTCACCGCTCGAGTAGTACGAGCAATGACGATGTCTATTAAAGGTCTCGACTATGTCCACGCGGCAAAGTACATGTCTGTGCCGTCGCGAGTGATTATTGTCAAACACATTCTGCCGAACCTTTCATCGTGGTTGATCATTGACTTCACCCTGGGGGTGGTGGGAGCCGTGCTCTCCGAGACAAGCCTTTCCTACTTTGGCTTCGGCGTTCAGTACCCGTCAGTTTCCCTGGGATCTCTCATCGGAATCGGCCAAACTGCAGCCCTCACCCAACCGTGGATTTTCTTGCCACCCGCTGGCGCACTTGTGTTGATGCTTCTGTGCGTGAATTTCATTGGCGATGGCATGCGTGACGCGATCGATCCGAGCTCCAAGTCTGGAGGACAAGCATGAGGAAGAAAGAAGCTGTAACGTTCGAATCAAACGACCTGCCGGTGGCACAGGCTGGAGTCCCCGTCGTTGAGGTCACCGACCTCAACGTCTCCTTCCCCTCTGAGGACGGTTTGGTGCATGCCGTGCGTGGAGTGAACTTCACCGTCAATTCCGGTGAAGTAATGGCTCTGGTTGGCGAATCAGGATCGGGAAAGTCTGTGACTTCACTGTCGATTATGGGCCTGCATGATGCCAGTGCACATATCACCGGCTCGGTGAAGGTACACGGTACTGAACTCATCGGCCGCGATGATCGTTTCCTTTCCGACGTGCGTGGCAAGACAATTGCCATGGTATTCCAGGATCCACTCTCAGCACTTACACCTGTCTATACGATTGGTGATCAGATTGTTGAAGCACTGATGATCCATCAGCAGATGGATAAGACGGCAGCCTATGAGCGCGCAGTTGAGCTGCTCAAGATTGTTGGTATTCCGAACCCAGAAATTCGCGTGAAGGCTTTTCCGCATGAGTTCTCGGGTGGTATGCGCCAGCGTGCGATGATCGCAATGGCGATTGCGAACGATCCTGATCTCATTATTGCCGACGAGCCAACAACCGCTCTTGACGTGACTATTCAGGCTCAGATTCTTGATGTTCTGCGTAAGGCTCAAAAGGAAACTGGTGCGGCGATCATCATGATTACCCACGACCTTGGCGTGGTTGCCGGTATCGCTGACAAGGTGGCAGTGATGTATGCCGGACGTATCGTTGAGAAGGGCGATGTGTCCGAGATTTTCCATCATTCTGCAATGCCGTACACTATCGGTTTGCTTGGATCCTTGCCGCGTCTTGACTCGAAGAAGGAATATCAGCTGGCATCGGTTGAAGGTAACCCGCCGTCGATGCTTGTTGAGCCGACGGGGTGTCCCTTCGCCGCTCGTTGCCCGGTATCAAAACTTGAATGTCTTGACGGTGAGCCGGTGTTGAAGGGAGTTCGTTCGGCGTCCCCGATGCCTCACGAAGTGGCATGTATTCGTGCGGACGAAATTCGCCACGAAGATTCCCACTACACAGATATCTACCCGCGTCCTGAGGTGGTGCCTGCTCCATACAGCACCCCTCGTGAAGATCGCGAACAGGTGTTAAAGGTAGAAAATCTGCGTAAGTACTTCCCGCTGATGAAGGGTGCGGTGTTCCGTCGTCAGGTAGGAGAAGTCCACGCCGTTGACGGAGTGTCTTTCGATATTCGTGTGGGTGAGACCCTTGGCCTTGTCGGTGAATCTGGCTCAGGTAAGACAACCACGCTGATGGAAGTACTGAACCTGGTCAAGCCGCAAGACGGCAATATTGTGGTTTTGGGTAAGGATACTTCAACACTGTCGAAGAAGGATCGTGTGCACCTGCGTAAGGATCTGCAGGTGGTATTCCAGGATCCAATGGCAGCGCTTGATCCGCGTATGCCGATTTTCGATATCCTTGCTGAGCCTCTCAAGTACAACGGATACTCAAAGGATCAGATCGAAGAGCGTGTTAAAGAGCTGATGGGGATGGTGGGTCTTGAGCCTGCCCACGTCAATCGTTATCCGCGTAACTTTTCCGGCGGACAAAAGCAACGCATTGGTATCGCGCGCGCGCTTGCGCTTGAACCGAAGTTGATTGTTCTTGATGAACCAGTATCAGCACTTGATGTGTCGATTCAGGCGGGTGTTATTAACCTTCTTGACGAACTGCGTTCCAAGCTCGGTTTGTCCTACCTGTTCATCGCGCATGACTTGTCTGTGATTCGCCATATCGCTGACCGTGTGGCAGTAATGTACTTGGGCAAGATCGTTGAAATCGGTGATGTTGACTCTGTTTTCGATGATCCAGAGCATCCATATACCCAAGCGCTGCTCTCCGCTATTCCTATTCCGAATCCGGAAAAGGAACGTACTCGTGAGCGCATTCTGCTGAACGGAGATCTTCCATCACCGGCGAACCCGCCAATGGGATGTCGCTTCGTGACCCGCTGTCCACTATATGAGACTCTTTTGCCAGAGCAAAAACGTCATTGTGAAGAGGCCCATCCGGAGAGCGAGAAGATCGGAAAAGACCATGAAGTAGCCTGTTATTACCATCGACCGCTCAAGGTTTTCTGATCATAAATATGCACCGAAGAGTTTCCGCATACTGAACAAATGAACCACGTACTGGTTTCGTTTGATAAAGTTCGTGGAAACTCTTCGGTGTATCCCAAGGTTGCACAGGCCAAAGGTTTCCGCTCTCCGGTATTCCGGGAAGGGTTGTTCGATGAAAGTCCTAGAGGAGGACCAAGAATATGCAAGTTAAGAAGACAGCAGGCATCGCGCTCGTCGCGGCTACCGCTCTCGTACTCGGCGCTTGTGGTGGCGGCAATGCCTCCAAGAATGGCGCTTCTGCCGATAAGCCAGCTCTGCCGGGCTCCGATGTCACTCGTGTTGATCGTGCAAAGCTCAAGCAGGGTGGAAATCTCAACCTTGCGCTGTCGGGCAAACTCACACAGTTCCTGTACGGACATGCAGAGGGCACTAACGTCGACAACGGCACGCTTTTCTCCTTCACGATGCCGAATAATTGGTTAGTTTCGGAAAAGGGCGAGGTCGATATTAATCCAAATTACCTCACCAAGTACGAAGTCAAGGACAAGGATCTTCCTGCGGGTACCGCAATGGAAGAGACATTGGATCTTAACCCGAAGGCCGTGTGGAATGACGGCACTCCGATTACCTGGGAAGACTACGACGCAACCTGGAAGGCATGGCTCAACGAGAAGAACAACGTTGCTTCGCGTGATGGCTGGACTGAAATCGCTTCCGTTTCCAAGGGCAAGGACGAGTATCAGGTCAAGTTTGATTTCTCCAAGCCATACCCGGATTGGATGGGTACCCTCTCTAATGCGTACCCGAAGAAGGGTATCGATACACCTGAGAAGTTCAAGTCGTGGACTGACCCAACCAAGGAGCTTAAGCAGTACGGATCGGGCCCGTTCATTATTGATTCGTGGAACGCGGGCACTGGTGACATCATCATGAAGCGCAATGACAAGTGGTGGGGTGATCCAGCTCTCCTTGATACGGTTTCATTCCGTGTGCTCGACACCCAGGCTCTCCCAGGTGCATTCGCTTCAGGCCAGATCGATGTGTTTGATAACATCGCCACTGCGGCTCAGTACGAGACGGCGAAGAAGCGTCAAGATGCTGACATTAAGATGTCTGCCTCAACCACCTGGCGCCATTTCACGTTCAATGCTGCCAAGGGCTCCGCACTCGAGGATCCGGCATTGCGCAAAGCTATTTTCCAGGGTGTGAACACTAAGGAAATCATCGCATCTGATCTTGCTGGACTCCCATACTCGAAGCTCGATATTTCATTGGGGAACCACGTCTTCCTCCCAGGCCAGATTGGCTACGAAGATAACGCGATCAAGTACGATCCTGAGGCAGCAAAGAAGACTCTCGAAGATGCTGGCTACAAGAAGAATGGCGAATTCTACGAGAAGGACGGCAAGCGTGCCTCGTTCACATTCTCTGCCCTGACTGGTGTTCCATCCTCAGAGAATGAGGCAGCGATCCTTAAAGATCAGATGAAGGAAATCGGCATCGAGGTCAAGGTGCAGAACACTCCATCGCAGGATTTCGGCCCTGTACTCGATCAGCGTAAGTTCCAGTCCATCGCTTTCTCCTGGGTTGGCACGATCTTCCCAATGGGTGGCCTGAACCAGATTTATGGTTCTGACGGTGGCTCGAACTTCACCGGACAGAAGCTCCCCGAGCTCGACAAGCTGTTTAATCAGATCAAGACAACAATTAACCAGGATGAACGTCGCAAGCTTGCAAACGAAGCAGACAAGAAGATCTGGGATGCTGGCATGGTTCTGCCGCTCTACTACCGTCCGGCTCTGACCGGCATCCGAAAGGATCTCGCCAACCTTGGTGCAACCCAGTTTGAGAGCTTCCCCTCGGAGAATATTGGTTTCATGAAGTGATCGATTTTATCGGTTGATAACGAGCGGTTGGGACGAAGGCGTATCCTTCGTCCCAACCGTTTCTTGTTGGCACGGTGAATATGCTCGAATTTTGCATCATTCCTGCCCATTGCGTTACCCTGATCTTATGATGAATCTTCTCTTCTCTTGAGCGGCGTCGAGCCTAGCTCCCGCACTGATGTGTGGTGATTTCCCGTATTTTGGCACTGATGGCATACGCCCGTGCCAGTGAAGTGATGCCCAATGATGGCCAAAGAGATGAATGTCCCAGTAGTGGGTTGAGAGAGATAATAATGCTGCAGAAGAAAAATGCCCCTGCATCTATCAATTTAAGAAAATTCGAGGTCGGCCCCACCCCGCGCGAATTCCCGCGTTGGATGAATGTCGATTCAATTCCGATCTACGATACTAGCCGCCCGTTGCGCACAACAATCACCTATAACTGGCGTTTGATTGCGCTTGCTTCAGCCGCTCAAATCGCGGTGTTTGTCGGATCCGCATTAGTTCCGTGGGCGCTCGGAATTCTGTTGGATTCGGGAATTGACCGCGGGCTGACGGCGTCCCTGATCCCCGGTTCCTTGCTGCTCCTGGCAGTGATCATCTTTCGTGCTGTGGGGGCGTTGGCAGAAGCACTCAGCATAATGACCTGGATGCGCGCGAACTTCGGTTGGCAAAAACAGATGGTGGATTCCTTGTCTTCTGTTCGTGAAGGTGGACAAGAAAAGATGCCTACTGGTGAAGCCGTTGCCGCGCCCACAACCGACGCACAAAAAGTCGGCGCCCTCATGTACACCATCACCAACGCCGTCGGAGCAACCTGTTCCTTCATTGTGATTGCGGTTTTGATGCTCATCACTGACCTGCACCTAGGACTGATCGTGGTGATCGGATTGCCCCTCGTGATCGTCGGCATGTCACGAATGGTTCGCCCACTCCAGGCCAAACTCGATGTTAACCGCAAAGAACGCGGCGCCTTGACGACACTTGCCGCAGACGCCGTCGCCGGGCTTCGTGTGCTTCGAGGCGTCGGCGGTGAGGATATCTACAACGAACGCTACGCCACTCAATCGGCAAAAGTCGAAGAAACAGGCATCGATGCTGCACGTCTTCAAGCCACACTTTTTGGCTTGAATGCTGCGATTCCATCGGTGTTCGCTGCCGTGATCGTCGGTTTAGGAATAGCTGAGGTCGTCGACGGAACTCTCACAATCGGATCGCTGGTGGCCTTCTACGGTTACTCGGCGTACCTAGTGATTCCGGTGTCCACGGCGACTCAAATGTTCCAGTCGATCTCCGATGCGCGCGTTGCTGCAGATCGGATTGTCAAAGTCTCGACGCTCACTCCGTACACGTCTGATGCGCGTGCGAATGCTGAGCTTCGTCCACATTGGGCCACTGCCGAACTGACGGATGTTGCCTCGGGCATCGCGATTGCCCCCGGAAAAATCACGATGTTGGTGTGTGCGAACCCTGCACAGTCAGCTGCACTTGCCGAGCGTTTTGCGCGCACCGACGACGCTGCGGAGATACGTCTGAGGTGGACAAACGACGACGGAGGATACGAGTGTGTTGACCTGCGCGAGGTTCCGCTCGCCCAGGTACGCCAAAATATTGTCCTGTCCGACGCAGTTGCTCAGAT
Organism: Arcanobacterium sp. (ex Cirak et al. 2026); assembly: GCF_053585065.1. NCBI lineage: Bacteria > Bacillati > Actinomycetota > Actinomycetes > Actinomycetales > Actinomycetaceae > Arcanobacterium > Arcanobacterium sp. (ex Cirak et al. 2026). The sequence continues at coordinate 96,174 of NZ_JBQJCE010000004.1, read as the reverse complement.
TTTCCAAGGGCGCCTACGCTCGAACCTCAACGCAGGTCACGCTGAGGCTCCGAAGGTTCGCACCATCGCTCAGCAGATGGGGGATGTTGCAGGTGGGATTGCGCGCAGAACGCACGAAGAATCGCCAGGAGCAGCGAGTGAAGAAGAACTCATTGGCGCGCTCGACGTAGCCGACGGCGCTGACATCGTTGAGGGACTCGAATATGGACTAGACGGCCAGATCGCTGAACGTGGCCGCGATCTCTCGGGCGGACAACGCCAACGCGTCGCACTTGCTCGAGCAGTGCTCACTCGCGGGCCGATCCTCATCCTTGTTGAGCCGACGTCGGCGGTCGACTCTCACACGGAAACGCGTATCGCACAGCGCCTGTCGATTGCGCGTGCAGGCACAACAACACTTGTCGTTTCTGCCTCGCCGATCATGCTCGGCGTAGCTGACGAAGTTGTGCTTGTTGGCGCGCAGGGCAGTGACAACAACGTCGTCGAACTGGCTCGCGGCACCCACGAACAGTTACTGACAGATCCGCGTTACCGCGCGATCGTTCACCGTGCCGCTGGGCAAGACGACGCAAACGAAATGAACGATGCCACCCAGGTGGAGCATGAGGAGGACAACTGATGAAGCTCCCTATCGCAAATAACCGCACAATCGTGCGCGAACTCCTCGCACTTCTTGGGCACTTCAAGGGCGAATTCGCTGTGGCTATCACAATCCAACTCATCACTGCGGGGGCTGCTGTGGTCACACCGTGGGTGATCGGTGCAACTTTCGACGCTGTCGCTCAAGGCAAAGGCGGTGACGTGGTGCGCTGGTACATCACGGTGCTCGCTGCATCAGTGGTGTTGCAGTCCTTGACTGCCTGGTTTGCCGATTACAAGGCACGCGTGCTCGGACAGAAGGTCTTCAATCTGCTTCGTGTTCAACTGGTTGAAACGATTACGCATCTGCCGCTGTCAGTGGTTGAGGCTGCAGGGACTGGTGATCTTCTTGGACGAACCACCGCAGACGTCAACCGAGTTGAATTCTTCATCAGGTCGGGACTGTCACGATTGATGGTTGTGTCGATCCAGGTGATCACGACGGTTGTGGCTGCGTTCGTGGTGGCGCCAGCTGTGGGAATCGTCGTCGTTGTCGCTTTCGTCCCGTTCGGATTTGCGCTTCGTCGCTACTTGCGCCGTACAGTTGCCGGGTATCTGGCTTCCTCGGCTCTGATGGCTGAGTTCTCTGGGGACATCACGGAGACTGTCGAGCAGTCAGCCACGGTGGATGCGCTGGGGATGAAGCGGTCACGCATGACACGCTTCATGGTTCTCCTCGAGGAATCGTGGAATAACGAACGTTACACCTCGTGGATGCGCGTAATCTATGTGGGGTCGACGTTCATTATTTTGTCCGTTCCCATGATTTTGGCAGTGCTCTGGGGTGCATGGATGGTGGGCCTTGGACTTGCCACTGTTGGCGCGGTGACCTCTGTTGCTTTGTATGCGCAGCAGCTAGGATGGCCTGTTGCCGAATTTGGGTGGTGGATCGATGAACTCCAGTTTGCTTCGGTGGCTCTGGCTCGTATCTTCGGTGTCGGACAAGTTCCTCCTGATCGAGTGGCGAGTGCGAGTGCGCCCGACGCCGACGACGTCATGATTGAAGACGTGTCGTTTTCGTATCGCGACGGCCGACCCGTGCTTCGTCACGTGAGTCTCGACATTCGCCCAGGTGAACGTCTTGCAATCGTCGGACCCTCTGGTGCAGGGAAGTCCACACTCGGGCGGCTCATCGCTGGGGTGAATGCCCCTAGCTCAGGGTCGATCACGGTAGGCGGCGTGGAAGTGACTCGCATCGTGGAGAAAGAGTTACATTCGACGTGTGCGCTGGTGACACAAGAAAACCATGTGTTCGCTGGAACGATCGCGGACAACCTTCGCTTTGCGAACTCTGATGCCACTGACGATGAACTGCGCCGGGCGCTCGACATCGTCGATGCTTCATGGGTGGGAGTGCTTGAGGACGGTCTGGAAACGAAGGTCGGTTCTGGAGAAAAGAACCTCACTCCATCCCAGATTCAGCAGCTTGCACTCGCCCGAATCGTGTTGCTGGATCCTGCAATCGTGATTCTCGACGAAGCAACCTCGCTTCTCGATCCGACGGCGGCTCGAAGCGCAGAGCAGGCGATGAATCGTGTGCTTGAGGGGCGTACAGTGATTTCGATTGCGCACCGTCTCTACACCGCCTACGACGCTGATCGGGTTGCGGTCATGGTTGACGGCGAGGTTCGCGAACTCGGCTCGCATGATGAGCTGGTAAACGCTGGGGGAGAGTACGCCTCGCTGTGGCACGCCTGGCAGCAGGACTGAGAACTCACAACAGGAAAATGACGAAGGTGGCAGCACTCGCGCTGCCACCTTCGTCATTCAATGGACTTTTACCACGTGCGAATCATTGCGTAAGTGGCAAGCACTGTACCGGAGAGCAAAACGATCGGTAGTGGCTGCCACGACGTCGTCGTCACTTTTGGAAAGTCGATTGCTTGGGCATCCAGACGCGTGCGTGCTTCGCGGTTGTTGCGATACAGCGCAAGGCGCTCGTCAATTTCTCGAGCTGCCCAACTCAGGGAAACTGTGCGTTTCTCCAGGCGATCAGACCAGTCCCAGTTTACGGCGTCCTCGTGGTGCGAGCTTCGTCCGCTCGACATATTCGGAACGTCCTGCCCACGCAAGGTACGCGAAATCTCGGTATCTGAAGCGCGGCGCTCATGGTAGCCGCCTTCGCCGCGAACTCCGCGGATTCGGCTCGCCTTTGCGCTGGAGAAGACACCTGCTTTCTGGGGTACTGCCCACACGGAAATTTTTCGCCCCGTGCGCAGATGAATATACAGACCCCAACGGCGTTCGATCCGTGCAATGTCGTTCCACGGAATGTGGTACGTGCGGAAGATATTGACCACGGTGAGTCCGCCCGGGCCGATTTCAACAAAGGAATGAAACGAGAAAACCCACGCAGCCGCCGTGACAAGCGCGATAAGCGGAAGTGTTTGGGTAAGCTCCCACAGGCCGCCGTTATATGTTGATGCCGCAGCAATCACTGCAGCCATCGCAAAGCCGACATAGGCGTAGAAGCGATAACCATTTCCCACGAGGCGAAGTTTCATGCCCTCTATTGTGGCAGTTTTCGCCGCTGGCGGCGAGAGCGTCCAACTACTTTTACCTATGGCTCCTCGAATTGGAGCTAATAAGACCGAAAGAGCGTTTAAAGTACTGATGACCCAGGGGGAAGGGAGCATTTCTTAGTGCGCGTGAAGTTTGCCGGTCAGCGGCTTCCACATGCCTTCGCTGATTTCATTAGCACGGTGATATTCCTGGGCTTTGCAATTTGGTCAAACAACGTGTGGCTCGCAATCGGACTCTACTGCGTGACTATCGCCCACTGGTCATCACGCTCACCATTATCCAATCAAAGCCACGACACTAAAGAAAAGTGATTCTTATGAAAGTGAATCGTATGTTTGGTGCAGTTATTACAGCCTGCCTAATCAGTGCATCCCGGCGCCGATCGCATTCGCGTCACCACATTTGGACGGGATAAACCACCCCACCCCATGCTCAAAGTGAAGACGGAGCAAACTTACTCTGGGAGGGAGAAATGGCATACGTATTTATTCACACGCTGGTTCGTGACAACTGAGGATGAGGTGAAATATCTAGCGCGAAATGATTGTTGGTGTGCCTGCGTGCCTCGGGCCATCAGATTGCGCCATCCGAGTGAGCGCTTCTTGCGCATGTGCGATCATTTCCGGCCCGCTGTGGCCTTCCGTTTCAACCACTGTCAGGTGTGAATTCGGCATGAGACGAGAAAGGCGCCACGCGGTTCCCAGCGGACCAAAAACATCCATGCGCCCGTGGATGATCTCGGTTTCGATTGTGGCTGCGCCACCCAAATCGCGAAGCAATGGCACCTCCAAGAAACCGTCGTGAGCCCAATAGTGGGTGGTGAGAATCGCGAAATCGGCGTTGGCATCGTCGGCGCGACGGGCGGGCGGCTGCGGACGCTGCATCCCCAGTGAAACATGGGCATGATCCCACGCCAACCACGCCTGGATCGCGCGCTCGCGAACCGAAGAGTCCGAGTAAGAAACAAGTCGCGCAACGCGCTCAATGAAACGCAACTGATCGACGTCGGCCTCCGGCTCGCCTTTTCGTAAGAGACGTTCCAGTGCGGCTACCTCGGCTTCGAGACGAACAACGGCTTGTTCGAGGGCAAAATGCGCCTCGGGGAAAACGGTGGCAACATTTTGGCTCATCCACTCCACTTCCCACCGCGACGTCGTCGTCAGTGCAAGCAAAACCATGCCTCGCACATGCTGGGGAAAGGCCCGAGCGTATGCCAGGGCGAGCGTCGTTCCCCAGCCCACCGCGTAAATGACCCACTGTTCCACTCCAAGCTCAATCCGCAACGCTTCAATGTCGTCAATCAATGCGCCGATGGTGTTGGATGACAGATCCTCACCCAGATCACGAGCGCGGGGAGTGGATTGCCCGCAGCCGCGCTGATCCATTCCCACCAAGTGCCACACGTGTGGGTCAAAAAGCTCAGTCCACGTTCGCTTTCCCAAGCCGACACCTGGGCCGCCGTGGAGATACAAAGCCGGGACACCGTCAGGATTTCCGTGTTCTTCAAAATAGATCTGGGCGCCGGTAGAGGCGCTTGTCGCATCGTGGCGAGCACCGACGTCGGTAGGACGAGTAAGAAAGCCGCAACGAAAAGGAACGGAACGCGGATGTGTCATACATCTCATAGTATCTGAAACGTGTTTATTTCATCGCACTTTACCCGCGAGGTCTTGGGCGCCCGAAGTGATCCGCGTAAAGTTGCGCAAGGCAAGATTTAATGCAAAGGACATAAATGAAGCGCAACGGCATTCGTAACGTGGCCATCGTGGCACACGTTGATCACGGCAAAACCACCCTGGTGGACGGTATGCTCTGGCAGGGCGGCGCATTCGACGCGCACACCTCGGTGGAGAAGACCGGCGAACGAATCATGGACAGTGGCGATCTTGAGCGTGAGAAGGGCATCACCATTCTTGCGAAAAATACCGCGATTACCTACAAGGGGCCTTCTGCAGCCGAGTTTGGCTCCCCAGATGGCATTCTCATTAACGTTATCGACACCCCCGGCCACGCCGACTTTTCTGGCGAAGTTGAGCGCGGGCTGTCCATGGTTGACGGCGTGGTGCTCCTCGTCGATTCTTCAGAAGGCCCTCTACCACAGACCCGCTTCGTCCTGCGCAAGGCTCTCGAAGCAAACCTCCCCGTGATCACGGTGGTCAACAAGGTTGACCGCCCAGACGCCCGCATCAGCGAAGTCGTTGATGAAACTCAAGACCTCCTCCTGTCGTTGGCTTCTGATATCGAAGATACGGAGGGACTCGATCTCGATCGACTCCTTGAAATTCCAGTAGTTTATGCATCGGCGAAGGCTGGGCGCGCGGATCTCACGCAACCTGCCGACGGGGAACTGCCAGCGTCGGAGAACCTTGAGCCGCTGTTCCGTACGATTTTGGAATACGTTCCAGCTCCCGAGTATGACGAGGAAGCTCCACTCATTGCTCAGGTGACGAATCTCGATGCCTCGCCCTTCCTGGGACGTCTTGCTCTGGTTCGCATCTACTCCGGAACTCTAACCAAGGGTGCCTGGGTTGGTTTGATGAACGGCCCAGACTCGGACATGGAGCGCGTCCACATCACTGAACTTTTGCGCACGCAGGGTCTTGAGCGTATCCCAGCCACGGAAGCTGGCCCGGGCGACATCGTCGCGGTCGCAGGTATGCCAAACATTATGATTGGTGAGACTCTTGTGGATCTCGAAGATCCGCGCCCGATGCCGAAGATCCATATCGATGATCCCTCGATTTCGATGACGATCGGAATCAATACCTCGCCACTCGCAGGCAAGGAGAAGGGGCACAAGCTCACTGCTTCACAGGTTCGTGATCGTCTTGAGCAGGAGCTCATCGGTAACGTCTCGATCCGTGTGCTTCCGACCGACCGCCCGGACGCATGGGAAGTCCAGGATCGCGGCGAGCTCGCGCTTGCAATTCTGGTCGAAACCATGCGCCGCGAAGGCTTCGAACTCACCGTTGGTAAGCCGCAGGTTGTGCGCAAAGTGATCGACGGTGCAGTGTATGAACCGTGGGAGCGTGCAACGATTGACGTTCCTGAAGAATATCTCGGCGCCGTCACGCAGCTCATGGCCGCCCGTAAGGGGCAGATGGAAACCATGACAAACCATGGCACAGGCTGGGTTCGTATGGAGTTCCTCCTGCCGAGCCGTGGAATGATCGGCTTCCGGACTCAATTCCTGACACAAACACGTGGAACCGGCATCTCTGCCTCGATTTCTGAGGGCTACAAGCCTTGGGCGGGCGAGATTGAATCGCGCACCACCGGTTCTCTTGTGTCGGATCGTCAAGGCCAGGCGACGGCATTCTCATTGCAGCGCCTCGAAGATCGAGGAACATTCTTCGTCGATCCAGGCGACGAAGTCTACGAAGGCATGATTGTTGGCGTGAATTCGCGTGATGAAGATATGGACGTCAACATCGTTAAAGCCAAGGAAATGACCAACATGCGTTCGGCGACCGCAGATGTATTCGAAACTCTTCAGGCGCGCCATCACATGACGCTTGAGGAGTCGATTGAGTTCGCTGCCGACGACGAGTGCATCGAGGTCACACCAGAGAAGATTCGTCTGCGCAAGGTGATCTTGAATTCTCAGGATCGTTTCCGTGAGGCTTCGCGCAGGAAGCGGGCGGCCGGTAAATGAAATTTATGATCGGGGCTCTCCTTGGGGCGATAACAGGTGGAATCGGCGTGGTTGCTCATGCCGGAACTCTGAACGCGCCCTGGGTGGGCCTCGTTCTTGGTTTTTTCTTGGTGACAGCGGGTGGATGGGCTGTCGCTGAGCGCGTGCATATCGCTGGCTGGTCTGGATACGGGCTTGGCGTCTGGGCAGTGACGGGGTGGTTGCTGCTGGCGCCACCGGCAAACGATATTTATGTTTCGGCCACTGCCGGTGTGTCGATCGCATGGATGATCTTGTCTGCTTTGGCGTCCATCGCTGGGCTCATCATTGCTAAACTCTTCAACAGAAAGATGGACGATAACGCACATATCCACGCCTGATGGTGTGAAACGGGGGTAAGAAACATGTCTGAGAACGATAATCTTCTCGACGCATGGCGTCGCCGCACGTACAGCGACGAATCAACAACGCCAACAGACGGCGTCCAACAATTCGAACGTGACACGGTACCGCAGCCCGAGTACACATTGTCTGACACACCCCCAGTTCAAGAGAATCAGGACAACATGACCGTGGCGAAGAAACACAAATGGCCGTTCGTTATGGGCGCTGTAGCAATTGTGGCAGCTGCCTACATCGGCGCCCAAGCCTATCTAGGCGGGCACATAGCCTCTGGCACGTCGGTGGCAGGTGTCCCCGTTGGTGGGCTGTCGGTGGAAGATGCCAAGAAAAAAATTGACGCCCAGCTTTCCGATCAACTCCACGGTAAACGTGAGGTTATCGTGGGGGAGAAGTCCACCAAAATCGATCCCGTCGCGATGGGGATCGCGATTGACTATGACGCCACGATGAAACCGCTCATTGGATTCACGATGAATCCCTTGAGAATTATTGCCGAGTTTTCCGGTGTCAAAAATGTGCCGGCACAGCTGAGTGCAAATGACCAAAAACTCACAAAGGTTCTCGCCGACGCGGCAAAAGAGACAAATACTGATCCCCTCGATGCCACACTCTCACTTGACGGAGGTAAGGCTCGAGTTACTCCCGACAAGCCGGGCCATGGGATCAAACTCAGCGAAGCAAAGGCAGAAGTCTTGCGCGGATGGCTTGGAGTCAGCGGGCCGATCACCTTGCCAGTTGATGAACTCGCGCCGAAGGTAACAGCTCAAGAGCTGAATGCATTCGTGGATGAAAAAATTTCGCCTTTGTTGGGATCGAATGTGTCCGTGAAAGTGGGGCAGAAATCCGCTGACCTCGATCCGGCAGCAATTGCAACAGTGCTTAAAGTGAGCAAGGGGGCGAATCCCCAGCTCTCGGTGGATGAGGCGGCCCTTGAAAAACTTGTTGTGAACAAGGTCGGTGATTCCCTCGGTGCTCCTGAAGATGCACGCATCGAGATTGTTGATCACTCGAGTGTGAGGATTGTTCCATCGAAGGACGGTCAGACGATCGATGCGAAGGCTCTTGCCGCTCATCTCCTCGCGTTGGATGGTGAACGTCAGATTACTGCGAAGGTGTCCACAAAGAAGGCAGAATTCACCACGGAGGATGCGAAGAAACTCGGCGTGAGTGAAGTCGTCTCACAAATTTCGACTCCGCTGACCTCAGATTCTGTGCGCACGACAAACCTCATCGTCGGCACCAAAAAGGTGAGCGGGACGCTCATTAAGCCCGGTGAGCGTTTCGATCTTGGAAAAGCGCTCGGCGAGGTTGATGCAGCACACGGTTTTGTGTCTTCTGGTGTCGTGTCGAATGGCTTCAATTCAACGGCAATGGGCGGTGGTTTGTCCCAGCTGTCTACCAACACATTCAATGTGGGATACCGCTCCGGAATGAAAGACATCTCGCACCAGCCACACTCGAAGTATTTCTCGCGCTACCCGATGGGTCTCGAATCGACGCTCTGGGAACCGACGATCAAGATGATCTGGGAGAACAACACTCCCTATGGAGCTGTGATCGATACGTGGGTATCCGGTGGTCAGGTTCATACTAAGTTATGGTCCACAAAATACTGGGACGTCAAGATCCATCAAGGTTCGCCCTATGCCTACAAGCAACCAACAACTCGTGTGAACAAGGCTGCCGATTGTGAAGCATCAGGCGCAGGCGGCCCTGGCTTCTCGGTCAAGGTTGGGCGTACCGTTTCACACGCCGGCAAGGTGGCAGAGAATTCTTCGTACGTGTGGACTTACCAGCCTGTCGACGCTGTTCGTTGCGGCTGATTTCTCCGCCGGAGCCGGTGTGCGACGTTATCAATGAGCCGGCTGAGATGAAATAGGGAAGAAAATTCTGTCGAAAATATCATGCTGAGCACTTGGGAGGCGCAGTTTTCCCGCTTAGACTTGAGCGCAGTGACTTAGTGGAAGGATGGTCAACGTGACGTATATTATCGCGCTACCGTGTGTGGACGTAAAGGATCGCGCCTGCGTAGATGAGTGCCCTGTGGACTGCATTTACGAAGGTGAGCGTACACTCTATATTCACCCTGGTGAGTGTGTCGATTGTGGCGCATGTGAACCGGTCTGCCCAGTTGAAGCGATCTACTATGAAGACGATGTGCCCGAAGAATGGGAACCATACATGGCGGTGAATTCGGAATTCTTTGACGAGCTAGGTTCGCCTGGCGGCGCTGCCAAACTTGGGCCAACTGGCAAAGATCACCCCTTTATTGAGGCTCTTGCGCACAATGCCTGAAATGTCTTGAAGGGGAGCAACGATGAGTTGCTCCCCTTCAGTTTTTATGCACCATTCACGTGAGATCAAAATATTGGACAGGAGGATCAATCGGGCGCGGACGCCCGGCATCGTCCTGCCAAAAATTGATGATGTTCAGTCCGATACTTGCCATGAGCTTGCGAACTGTCGGAAGGGAGATTCCGACGACCCCGTGGTGGTCACCTTCGATCGAGTCAATGAAAGGCCCGCCCACGCCATCAATCGTGAAGGAGCCAGCCACCTCCAGCGGCTCACCAGTGGCGATGTACGCCTTGATCTGTGCATCACTCATTGTGCCCATATGAATGACAGCTTTTGACACTGCACATGCACAACGCCCAGTCGCGATATCGATCACCGTGTGTCCGGTGAATAATTCACCGCTCCGTCCGCGCATCTTGCGCAAACGCTCAAAGGCGACCTTCGCTGAATGCGGTTTTCCGACCACTTCACCGTCAAAAGAAAACATTGAATCACATGCCACCAGAGCATCAGGGACGGTGTACCCAGCAGCGGCGCGCTCCTTCACTAGTTCATAAACTGCGTTCGCCTTCGCCTGCGCGAGCGTTTGAACCTGGGTTTGAGGATTGACATGAGGATCGTCTTTCTTCAAAGCGTCCAGGATTGCGTTTTCATCTACGTCAGATACTGCCACCCATGGGTTAATGCCAGCATTGAGCAGAGTCTGGCGTCGGGCAGGAGATGCAGAAGCGAGAAGGAGCCTCATCGCAGAACCTTCGCTGTCAGATCTAAGCCGAGGGAACCCAACGAGAGTGCTTTCATATGCCATGCCTTCAGATCGAAATCAGAACCCGCGGCTGCTGCAGCTTCGGCACGCATTTTCTTCCACAGGCGATGTCCGACCTTGTAGGACGGTGCTTGACCTGCCCATCCGAGGTAACGGTTGAGCTCAAATTGGAGGAAGGAGCGATCCATCGCGACATTATCTTTGAGGAATTCCCATGCCACTTCACGATTCCACGTAGGGTTGATGTGACGGTACTTCGCGGGGGACGGTTTTTCTAAGTGGACGCCGATGTCGAGAACCACTCGAGATGCACGCAAACGCTCAGAATCAAGCACGCCCATGTAATCGCCTGGATCGTCATGGTAGCCCAGTTCAGCCATGAGGCCTTCGGCGTACAGAGCCCATCCTTCCCCAGAGCCTGAGTTCCAACACAGCTCTCGACGCCAATCATTGAGTGAATCAGCAAGGTATGTCGCCAGGCCAACCTGCAGGTGATGGCCGGGAACGCCCTCGTGATACACCGTTGTCTTCTCCTGCCAGAGGTTGAATGTGTCCGTGCCGTCTGGCACTGACCACCACATGCGACCAGGGCGAGAAAAGTCCGACGTTGGGCCGGTGTAATAGATCGCGCCGGTCCCTGATGGTGCGATCATGCACTCGATTGTCTTCAGGGGATCGGGGATATCGAAGTGGACACCGTCGAGGTCATCTAGAGCCTGATCCGCGGTGTGCTGCATCCATTGCTGGAGTTCGTCAGTCCCGTGCGCTTGGCGATCAGGATCTGCATTCAGACGCGAGATTGCTTCCTCGATGGTGGTTCCCTCGCCATAAAGTGTGCGCGCGACGTCCTCTTGCTCAGTCACGATACGTGCGAGTTCACTGACACCCCACTCATACGTTTCATCAAGATCCAGATGTGCACCTGTTGACGTGCGGATTCGGCGTTCGTAGCGTTCGTAGCCGAAAGCATCTTTCTCAGTGCCGTGTGGGGCAATCTCTTTGACAAGGAAATCGGACAGACGTGCGTAAGCTGCGCGTGCTGCGTCGGCTCCTTCTTTTAGCGCTTGAGCGTTGATGGGCGACGCCGAAGCACCACGTTGCGCAAGCTCGACAAACTGGCTCTGCTCGGAGGCTTTTTGAGCGGTTTCCTTGATCGCAAGGTCAATTTGGTAGATGGCTGTCGGAGCTCCATGAGCGGCACGATGTGCCAGGGCATCTTGGTATCCGGCCAGCGCATCGGGGACTGCGGCAAGACGACGTGCGATCGTTGCCCAGTCCTCGTCCGTCTCGTGATTCATCAAATCAAAGATTTCTGCAGCACTTTGAATAGTTGAGGTGATGTTATTGATGTCGGCGTATTCGCCGGCCTCAAAATATTCAACCTCAAGCGCGAGGGACTCAGAAAGAGCGGCCTGAGTGATTTCATCGTTTTCGTTTTCTGGTTCAAGTTTTGCCAGCTCAGCTAGTTGCGAGCGGGCAAAATCAACGCGAGCTTCTTCGCCAGCGTATGACAGGTCAGAGAATGTGGATTCATCGGCACCAGCGCGCCCGAGGCTGGTGACGTATTCGGGTTGAGTGTCCAGAATTTTCTGAACGTAAGCATTTGCGAAATGGTCAATAGTAGAAGTCATGCGATAATTTTAGCGTGCTCAGGGTATGCCTTTGACACTCGTGTCTCAGTTGCTAAGATGGCTCTGTGATGGGAGCCACAGATGACGATGAGGAACCAGAGATCAGTAAAGTAGAACGCTATACGCGTCACCTCACTGATGGAGCGCCGAGGTACAACCTCGCTCAAGCCGCAGCACGCGCAGGTACCTCAAAACACGATGTGCGGATGTTCTGGCGTTCGATGGGGTTTCCCGCAATCGGTGACGAAGAAAAAATTATCTTCACAAATTACGACGTCGACGTGATCCGTGCACACCAAGAAATGGCGAACCGTGGCAGTGCCGATTCCATGGCGATGAACTCCCTCATTCGTGCCCAATCCTACTTCGCAGATCGTCAAGTGCTGTGGCAGTACGAAGCGCTCGTAGAAATGGCGGCGAAACGCTTTGGAGTGGACGAAATATCCGCTCGCTACTATGTGCTCGATCATTTCGGTCAATACGAAGATTTCTTGATGTATCAGATGAAATATGCGTGGCGCCGTCACGTTGCAGCCTTTTTGCGACGCACCGAAGTCGAACTCGAGAACATGCACTTCAATGAGGACGTAGAGATGCCTCTGATGCGCGCACTCGGCTTTGTCGATTTGGTGAGCTTTACTCACACATCGGAAAAGCTCACGCCTCACGAACTGGCCGAACTGATCCAAACTTTTGAATTCACGTGCCGCGATGTGATCTCGTCTTATGGCGCGCGCACAGTGAAAATGGTGGGTGATGCAGTGCTGTATATTGCTGACGATCTTCCCACAGCTGTGCGTGCAGTCACCGGACTCATTCATGCGCTCAACGATGCTCCGGACATGCCTAACGTCCGTGCATCGTTGGTCTGGGGCGGGGTGTTGTCACGCTTCGGTGACGTCTTCGGGCCAAATGTGAATCTTGCGTCGCGGTTGTGCTCGATCGCTCCACACGGTGGCGTCCTCCTCGACGATGCTACGGCCACTGCAGTCGTGAAACTTGGACAATCTGGGCTGTCAGTTGAGCCCTCCGACGACGTCGACCTGCGCGGAATTGGAACCGTGGCAACTTTTACTTTGCGTGAGTTGACCTAGTTTTCCGTATTCGCCGGTAAACTAGAAAATGCGCTGGGAGGAGATGCAGTATGGCAAAAGTAGTGCTGGTAGAAGATGACGCAGCGATTTCAGGTCCGCTTGTTCGTGCTCTCACGCGCGAAGGCTATGACGTGGTAGCCGCATCGAGTGGGGCAGAGGGGATTGCTGCGACCGCGGCTCCCATCGATCTTGTGATCCTCGATCTCGGGCTACCGGACATGGATGGCCTTGATGTGGCGCGACGTATTCGCCACGCCGGGCTTGCTGTACCGATCTTGATTCTTACGGCTCGGACAGAAGAAATTGACATGGTCGTGGGTCTTGACTCCGGCGCTGATGATTACGTCACTAAGCCCTTCCGTTTGGCAGAACTGCTCGCGCGTGTGCGCGCGTTGCTACGCCGATCTTCGCCGTCGGAAAGCTCTGTCGGCACGCTCAGTGCCCAGGACGTAACAATTGATCCAGTCGCACACCGTGCCTACCTCGCTGATACAGAACTGTCACTCACAGGCAAAGAGTTTGAGCTCCTGATGATCCTCATGCGCAACGCCGGGCGTGTTGTTTCACGCGATGCCCTCATGGTTGAAGTGTGGGGAGACAGCGCGGATACATCCACCAAGAAACTTGACATGCATATCTCCTGGTTGCGTCGCAAACTCGGCGACACCCCTGCTCATCCGCACTACATCTCAACCGTTCGCGGCATGGGATTCCGGTTCGAAAATGCGTAAAATTCTGGTTCGGCAGATCACGGCTGTTGTTGCTGTGACCGTCTTGATCCTGGGCATTCCAGCCACGATTTTCACCTCCAGTTATCTTTCGGCTCAGCTTGTCGAAAATAACTGGCATTACCAAATGATTTGGGAAATCGGACGACTTGTGCTGGGGATGGTTGCCCTGTCACTCCTTGCTCTTGCTGTCGGAATCACAATGGCGGTGCGTCGCGCTCGCGAGCTCTCTGCACCGTTAGTCTATTTGGCGGCAAGCGCCGAACAGCTCGGTGGAGGCCATGTTCGTCCACACGTGGCGACCACGGGTATTGAAGAAATTGACTTGGTCTATCAAGAGATCGAGCGAGCTGCGGATCGTCTGGCTGCTCGTCTTTCGGCAGAACGCCAGTTTTCTGCCGACGTCGCGCATCAGCTTCGTACACCACTTTCGGCACTCTCGATGCGTTTGGAAGAAATCCAGTATCTGACAGATTCTGATGAGGTACGCGAGGAAGCGGACGCTGCACTCGGACAAATCGAACGTCTCACCGGCGTTGTCAATGAGCTGATGAGGGGAGCAGAACGCGAGGTATCGACGCGCCCTACAGATGTGCGCACCATTTTCGCTCAACAGAAAGCTGAGTGGAGCTCAAAGTTTGCTGCAGAGGGACGCACGCTGACCTTCGTCGGCGGACAATGCTCTGTTCTTTCGGCGCCAGGTTCGCTTTCTCAGATACTGGCGACCCTCATCGAAAATTCTCTTGTTCATGGTGACGGCGAAACGCGTGTCAGCGCCACACCCTCCGGACGGCACACGAATATCAAAGTCAGCGACGAAGGGGCAGGAGTTGCTCCTGAAATCGCTGATCATATCTTTGACAAAGGATATTCGGGTGCAGGATCAACTGGTATTGGCCTTGCTCTTGCACGTGAACTGGCTCAGGCCGACGGTGGCCGGTTAACGTTGACATCGATGGCGCCTGCTGAATTCACGATTACGCTGATCTGCGTCCCCAATTCCCTTGCACCAGCTCAAGTTCTTCCCACTGGTTCGCTGGTCTTTGCGACACCACGCAGAAAGCGACGCTGACCTACTGCGTAAAGATGAAGTAACGGTAACAGACGTAGCGGAAGGCAGTTCCGAGAACCAGACCCACACCGTTAGCAGAAATATTATCGGCAAGCTGGCTAGTGAAACCGAGAATATAACGCGACACCCACAGACAAGCCAAAGCAATGAGGAGACCAGCGATATTCACTGCAATAAAAGCCACGAGTTCACCCCCAGCGTCCTTGTGTGATTTGCCTGCGAAGGTCCAGAATCGGTTGACTACCCAGGAGAAAATTACTGAAATCGACACCGAAATGGTCTTGGCGACGAACTGCCCACGACCCGGGGTAAAGAACCACCCTGAGTAGGCCAGCACATTAAACAAACCGACGTCCACGACATAGCTTCCGAGGCCGACGATACAAAACTGGATGAACTCAATTAGCCACTGACCAAAGGTTTGGCCGCGCAGTAGCGTTGAAACGATAGGCGGATATTTCACGATGACTGTCTACTTAAAATTCTCGGGCGTGATGCTCCCGGAGCGGACTTTATCCCAGAACGACGGATCATCGACGAGTTTCACAGTCGATTGTGAACCGTAATGATAGTTTGCATTCTCGATCGGGGGAGTGCCCATGTTCTTCGCGCTCGTCGCGCTGCGAAGCGCAAAGCCAGCCCGTGCAACATCAATGAGTGATGTCGATCGATCCGCAGTCAGTACCGTGCCGACGGAACTGACCAGAGAGTACTGAGTCGACGGGTTGAGGAAATTGGCCGGTGTTAGTGCCTTGGACAAAATCTTCGACACAACCTGGCGTTGGCGCATGGCGCGTCCAAGATCTCCCATCGGGTCAGAGTAACGCATACGCGAAAACTTCAAGGCTGTGACACCATCGACATCGTGGCATCCTGATTCCCACGCAAGTTTCGCGTGCGAATCATTAAACGACTGATCCCAACACAGGTTGATTCCACCGACGGCGTCGGTAAGATTCTCAACACCGCGCATCCCGATCTCTAGATAATGGTCAATGGTGAGCCCAGTGAGCTTCTCAACCGTCTTCACCGTGAGAGCGGCATCTCCCATGGAGAACGCTGCGTTGATCTTCCCCTTGCCGTGGCCAGGAATTTCAACGAGGGAATCCCGCGGAATCGAAATCAATGATGTATTTCCAGACTCAGGAACCTGGAGCAACATGATCGTGTCCGAACGCTGTCCTTTCGTTTTCGAGGTCGGCGCATAGTTAGCACGTGAATCTGAGCCCACGATGAGATAGGTAGTCCCGGATGTATCTGCAGCGTTCGAGAGAGCATCCTTGCGATTGATCTTGGCATTGCCCATGGAATACAAATATGCACCCCAGCCAACGACAATCAGTAGAAGAGTAAGGAAGATAATTCCGATGCGTTTTCCCCACCCCATCCGGCGTCGGCGAACGGGAGGGCGAACAGAAACCACTGGTTCATCCGATGTTAGTCGTTCGCGGTAGTCCTCAACCGGGGGACGTGACATGCGTCTGGCAGGAGCGAATGACGGAGGTTGGGAAGGAGCCTGAGCAGGCCGAAAATCGGCAGTACGCATCACCCGTGTTGGCTCAGGATGCCCTTGTGCCGATTCAGAGTCGGTATTTCTCCCTGGTTCTCGACGCACCGGCGTCGTAACATTCGGATCGGAAGTGCCGAAAGCTGAACGCCGACGAGGAGCAGACGGCTGCCGGCGTCGGGGCGCTCGTGGCTCTTCGTTATGGTGACGACGATCATGTGCGTCGGTCAATTCTTCTCCTTCAAGATTGCCCAGCCGCTGCCAGCAACTTCACCGAGACCACCATTTGCTGAAGAAATAGCAGTGTTCTTGGGTGTCTTGTTGATCGCGCTCTGCGGTACCGGTTGGTCTGCTTTCAACGCCTGCCAGACTTGAGGAGCTGTTGCTGCTGGGACAACGCGAGCTCCAGCCCACTCCCACGGCATTGTGTAGAAATGAAGCGAGTCGCCCTTCAATCCTGTCAAATTCGAGGCGAGTGATGCCAAAAAGCTCACGTCACCTAAACCGCTGGAAACGTCAAGGTGCTTGAGCACAGATTGGACAGTGCGATAGAGGGTCGGAAGATCCGATACCGAATTCTGCTTCAACGCTTTGTTAATAATAGATGTCACCACTTGCTGCTGGCGGTCGATACGGCCAATATCGGATCCGTCTCCGATGGAGTAGCGGGCACGTGCAAGCGCGAGAGCATCTTCGCCTCCGAGTGTTTGACATCCGGCAGGGAGTTTGAGATGGGCGGCTTTGTCATCGATCGGCTCAGCGACGCAGATATCGACGCCTCCGAGTGAATTGACGATATCTTGGAAACCGTTGAAGTTCACCACAGCGTAGTCATCGATGTATAGACCCGTCAGTTTTTCAGTGGTGGATACAGCACATGCCGCGGCAGCGCCGACGTCGCCAGTTTTTCCACCGAGAGCAAAGGCATTATTGAACATTGACACATCGCGTGGATCTGTTTTTGAGCCGTCGGGCAGAGTACACGAGGGGATTTCGACGAGCATGTCACGCGGGATGGAAACAACATCCACACGCTTGCGATCCTTGGAGATATGCATGAGCATCGTCGTATCAGCGCGCATTCCCGTCACCTTTGAATGCGTGGTGTAGCCTTCGCGAGAATCGGAACCCAAAATCAAAATATTGAGCGCACGGTTCTTTTTATCTGCATTCTGTGCGGTGGGACGGTTATCCGAAATCAAGGAGTGGAGTTCGTGCGTTTGAATCGACGACACCAAGTTGTAATAGATCACACCGAATGCGGAACCGAGGAAAAGCACAATGGCAAGCAAGGTCAAACCGATGACACGACCCCAGTGGAACCGTTGGACATCGGCGCTTCGATGGGTTTCGGCGCGTTCGTAAAGAGTGTTCACTTTGGCAACTCTACTTCCATTTGAGTCCCGGTGCGTGCCCCACCGGCGACAAAACTGTTGTTTGTCTCATGTTAAAGGCGTGTAGAAGGAGTAAAAAGTGACGCGTGCTCGATTTCCAGAACGTTTTCGGACGCCGAGCTGCCAGTAATGACAAGGGAATCACCGTGAGAAAACGCCGTATATGCCACACAAAGAGATTCGATCACGCTGGGTTTGTGAAGTGCGATTCTTCCAGCGGGAATGTCATCGATAGCACGCGAATAGAAAGACGCATTTGAGTTTTCTCCTCGCCCTGAAAACATCAGCGCGTCAGGAAATGACATCACATCTGCCACTCCGTCATAGACGTCAGGTTCGAGATCACCGACCCACGATATCGCTAACGATCCCAGCGCAAGAGCCACGATGGTGTCGTCGGGGTCACGTTCGATTCCTCGTGGGTTTGCGGTGACGATAACTGTTCCCGGTTCGGCGTCTGCGATTTTTGCGCGACCCACCACAACATTGCCCCCTGCGGTGAGCGCCGCTAGACCCCACGCGATGGTCTTCCAGTGCACCGGAAGATCGAGGGCGACTCGGTTACCTGGTTCGAGAGCAATTTCGTCCACAAGGAAATTGGCGATCTTAGCGACGTGGTTTGCCAAGACTTTTCCTGACAGCTCGATTCGATCCTCGCCATACACTGTCAGTGCCGGGGACGTGCCGATTTTCATCAGTTGTTGATACATCAAATCTGGGTGGGACATGGTATTCCTTTCCAATATCTTCCCTGAGAGTAATCGTTGTGGCTCTCAGACACTGTGGACTTCGGCGGGTGGCGAACGCGAGCCGAAGAAATGGCGGTATTCCAGCAAAATTCATCAGTTTCTATGCTTTTGCAGGCTCTTTGGTCAACGTGGTAAAAATCGCGAGGGGGAGTTTCTCATAAAGAATTGACTTTTTGGGGATAACACACGTGTAATTTATAGGGTAAGCAAATAGTCAAGGAGGCCACAACGCATGTGGGAACGGAATAACAACCGGCTCCAGGTCGCCCATACCGAGGGCGAGACCTCTGCCGCTGATCCGTGCTCGGCACAAAAGTTGATGGCAGGAATTTTTAATCTCGGTTATGGGAACACCACTGAGGTCGAAGATCTATCGTGGATGGAAGATGCCCTTTGTGCACAAACTGATCCCGACATCTTCTACCCCGAAAAGGGTGGCTCTACTGCTCCAGCGACCTCAATTTGCCGCAACTGCCCCGTTCAAGCTCAGTGCTTGGACTATGCGGTGACGAACGACATTCGGCACGGGATTTGGGGCGGAACTTCGGATAATGACCGTAAGCGCATGTCACGTGAGCGAAAAGCGCGAGTAGCGGGACAGTAGATGAGCCTTGCGTCACGTGAAAAAGTCACGGCCGTGGTAGTAACCAGCGGCCGTGATTTTGCTTATGCCCGTTCAACCCTCGATGCGGTTGCACGCCAGAGCCACCTGCCCACACAGACGATTTTGATCGCCACTGCACCGCTGACACGTGATCTGTCAGATAATTCGCGCCACGAGGTTCTTCCAAATTTCTCCTTTGTCTCAGTCCAAGGTGCACACAACTTCGCTCAGGCTGTGAAGGCTGGTCTGAAAGACGTCGGCGAGGATGGGTGGATTTGGCTTCTTCACGCAGATTCTGCGCCCCAA
Organism: Arcanobacterium sp. (ex Cirak et al. 2026); assembly: GCF_053585065.1. Taxonomy (NCBI): domain Bacteria; kingdom Bacillati; phylum Actinomycetota; class Actinomycetes; order Actinomycetales; family Actinomycetaceae; genus Arcanobacterium; species Arcanobacterium sp. (ex Cirak et al. 2026). The sequence continues at coordinate 76,827 of NZ_JBQJCE010000004.1, read as the reverse complement.
AGTGAGGCGCTTGATCATCTCTTGCGTGCCGGTGAGCACTCTCCGGCAACTGCAATTGTGGGAGCTAAACAAATCAGCTGGGACGCAGGTACTCTCCTTGAAGTGGGTATCCGAGCGACGCGCAGTGCACGGCGTGTCCCTGAAGTCATCCACGATGAGCGCGACCAGGGCCAGCTCGATTCGCGTAGCGACGTTTTGGCTGTGGGAACTGCTGGAATGCTCGTTCGAGCGAGTGTATGGAATGAACTGGGCGGTTTGAATCCTGATTTTGGCCCATTCGGTGACGGCTTAGAATTTTCAAGGCGAGTTCGCCTAGCCGGACATCGTGTCGTCGTCGTTCCATCAGCTGTCGTTCGCCATGCGCGACTATCCCTTCCGCGCTCCTTTGCTCAACGACGTCGGGCACAGCTAGTGAACTCCCTCATTGCTGCGCCTAGCCTACTCATGCCCGTGATGTGGCTGGGATATATCCTCGGGGCGCCGATCCGAGCGATGATCCGACTGGCAAGGAAAGAACCGCAACTTGCAGTCGCTGAACTTCGCGCTGGAGGAGGGCTTCTGAGTTCTCTTGGGGTAGTGTCGCGAGGCCGGGCAGCTCTGCCTTCTCATACCTCGCGTCCGCTTGGGCAACTTGAGGATTCACCAAGTGAGGTACGCGCTTTGCGACGTGAAGCGAAACGTTCGGCTGAAGAAGCTCAGATGCTTGCCTTGCGGCCCTCATCCCTGGAGCTCAAGGCTCGTGCCGAACTCAAAGAACGCACTCATCGGATGGCGCTCCTCGCTTTTCTCCTTGGGATAAGCGTGACGTGTGTTCTCCATTTGAAGAATCTCACTAGCGGGATACTTGTCGGTGGTTCGCTTGCTCAAGATACACATACCGCGTCCGAGCTGTGGCAGATCATGTTCTTGGGATGGAACCCAGTAGGTGATGGGCACCCTGGTGGCTTGGATCCGTTTTGGTCACTGATGATTCCTTTTGTATGGATCGCCGGTGCCATGGGAGGAACCCTGGCAGCTGTGGCGACGTTCATCCATGTGATTTCGCCGGTTCTTGCTGCGCTCACTGCTTTCCGCGCAGCCGGAGTTTTGACGATCTCTGCACCCATGCGGCTTATTGCAGCCCTGGTATGGATCACCGCGCCGCCATTCCTCGAAGCTCAAACCTTTGGATTCCTCGCGGTAAGTGTGATTCACATTCTTCTGCCACTTGTTGTCAGTGCTTTTGTGCGCGCCTGGCGGGGACAAATCCATGGAATTTTTGCCCTCGCATTTGTCAGCGCCATCCTGACAGCGACCACGCCCATCTTTGTCATGATCGGCATTGTCCTGTCGATCATCGGTCTCTTCACTCGACACAGACAGCGGTTGCGCTGGGGATGGGTGGCGTTACCATCGTTAGCAGTTTTTGCCTCGTCATGGTCACTTGCGACTGACCACCCAGCGGCGTTTTGGCTTTCGACTCCAGGCGTTCCGTCTCTTCCCGGAGGAGAACAGTCAGCGACGACGTTGTGGGACTTTTTCGCTTCCAGCTCGGTGACATCCCAGCCTTCCTCGTGGCTTTTGCTTTGCGGCCCTATCGCTGTTGTCTGTATCGGTGTGCTGTCCCTTGTACGACACACTGACTTTGGGCGTTGGGGGTGGTTGATTGTAGCGATCGGTTTTGCCCTCGCTGGGTTCTCGCTGCAAGTCAATGGAGTATGGATTGTCTCTTCTGCATCGCTTGTCACGACGGGAACGCTCCCGCAGGTGGGGCTTTCCATTGCATGGCTTGGGCTCACGCTCGCGGTGTTGGCCGGTACCTACAAGTTACGTTCAATGAGCCGCGGTCGAGCATTCGGCGTTGCACAGATCGGTGCGCTCACCCTCGTTGTGGTACTTGTTGGCTCCTCGCTGGTGACGGCGGTGACGTGGGCGATTACTCATCGTTTCGGCGATGTTCTGGATTCGACGTCGGAAAAGTTGCCTGCCATTGCCCAACCGTTACAATCCGGAAATGATAAACAGCGCGTGCTGGCTCTGATTCCCGCCTACGATGGGGTACGTGGAGAAGTGTGGCGACGTGATGGCATTGAAATGAGCCAGTACTCTCGCCTTTCTCATCCGGCTGTTGACACAGCGAACAGCGAATTAGCACAGGCTGTTGCAGATCTTACGGCAGAATCGGCGTCGGCGATTCATGCGCTTGAGCGTCACAACATCGGTTTGGTGCTCGTTCCTAGGAGCGAAAATGCTGTGCATACACGACTGCTGGCCTCACTGGGAGCGAACTCTGGTCTGGAATTTATTGCCCAGACTCAGGTGGGAACCTTCTGGCGGGTGTCCTCCGCGCCTGCTCGAGTTACCCTTGAAGGACAGCCAATTCGCTCCGATACCATCAACGTCAATACTGATATTCGCCCTTCACGGGAAGGGATTGTTCGTTTGGCCGAGCGCGCTGACCCACGATTCGTAGCCACTCTTGACGGAGAACCGTTGAAACGCGCCGATGATCCATGGGCTAATGCGTGGACGGTTCCTGCCCACCATGGAAAGCTTGAGATCATGTACGACGATCCTGCTCATCGGGCGCTCGTTGCGGTGACGATCACTCTGTTTGTGCTCACTGCCATTGGAGCATTGCCGATCTGGCGTCGTAAGGGAGTGATCGAATGAAAAAACTGATCGCCACGGTCGCAGTAACTGTGTTGACAGTGCTGGGGGCGTCCTTGCTCTTCCGACAACCGAGTCAATCACAAACACTTGCACCACAGGAACTTCCGACTCGAGGAGGCACAGCATCGCTCGTGTGTCTGGGAGGCGTGACTCCCGGAGTGAAAGCAGGGGTATCCGCATCGAAGACGGATGCACGACTTTCGGGTCAGGGGCTCATTCTGAGCACAGCACAGGGCGGAACGTGGAGTGATTCGGCAGGAAAACGTCGTATTCCCGTCGGAGTATTGACAGATCCCACGAAGTCGGCGCTTGGTGTTGGTGATGTACGGGGAGTGGCGACGTTCGATACGAAAGCACTTCATGACACCGTCGTCGCAGGATCCTCCTCACACGAAGCAGTAGCGGGAGATTTACGGTCACTGGCGGTTAGCCCATGCATGTGGGCGACCTCAGATATGTATCTCATTGGCGGATCAGGCGGGGTCGGTTCTGCCAATCGTTTGGTGTTATCCAACCCGTCACCGACAGCTGTTGCGATTGACATCCAAGGATATTCGGCACGCGGGTCGGTACGTCTAGGTGGGGCAAGCCAAGTTGTTCTTGCTCCCGGCGGTTATCAGGAACTCTGGCTTGATGGTCTGATTGAAGCGAAAAAGGAAGTGGCTCTCCATCTATCGACGAAATCAGGGAAGTTTGGAGCTGTTATCCAGGCATCTGCCCTTGAGGGAGCCAAACCTGCAGGTGTTTCCTTCGTTTCGCCGTCCTCCTTTGGACAAAACCTTGTCATTCCTGGGATCAGGGTTCCGGCGCAGGCAGACTCCCTACTTCCAGATCCCGCGTGGAGCGGCGTAGTTCGACTACTTAATCCAACCGACCACCCGGCAACAGTTACCCTTTCGACAATCTCTAACTCAGGCCAACGTCCGCTTCGCGGGGCTCAGGATATTGAGATCGTCCCCAGTGGAGTTCTCGATCTGACGCTCGATGGTCTCCGTCCAGGAGACTATGCTGTCCAGGTGTCGTCGAACTCGCCGGTGAGTGCTGCGGTAGGAACATCAATCGCGACGTCGGGTGGCACAGACACAGCGTGGGCGGCTGCAGTGCCAGCGCTTTCGCGCTCAGCCGCAGTGGCATCGGGGAATTTGCACTTAGTTGGCAAGGGGACAGCAGAAGTAACAACCTATAAAAAAGACGGCAACGTGATTGCCACGCGCTCAGTTGATGTGAAGGCTCTCGCCACAGTTGACATCACCGACGCTGCGGCTGTGAGCGTGGTGGCATCGACACCTATGCGCGGTGCGGTTATGGAGGAAACGGATAACGGAATTGAATGGGTGCCCTTGTCTGCTTCTGGGTCAAGTGCTACTTCACTCGATGTTCGACTCCTGAACTAAAAGTAATCGATATCCTCACCACGTTCACCGAGCACAGCGGCCACTTGATCGACGACGACGTCGTGAACGATGAGCCGTGGTTGTGGACTGCGTTGTGCTGCAGTTTCGATCGGACGACGGTAAAAGATGAGTCGGCCGCGCTTGCCCATTGCGCGATCAAAGGGAAGGAACCGCGCCAAGGGAACTCCGTCTTCCCACGGTGCAGGATCGGATTCAGGAACGTCGAGAACAGCGACATCAAGATCCGAGAGACGACCACCAAGATGCTCGTTGAGAGCCGCAAATTCAGCGGCGATGAGGTCGTCGAACTTGTCAGCGCGCGTACGCCAGGCAGGGAGGGCAGGATCTAGGAGAAAACCACGGATCCCGCGCCCGTGGCGGTCTCGATATTTGCGTCTCATCACGCGTCCATCCTATCGTGGTCATAAAAAAGGTGGTAACTTCGCATCGTGCAAGGAATTCGTAGGTGTTCACGTAAAAATTGCCCCAATCCAGCCGTAGCAACAATGACGTACGGGTATGACGAGGCAACGGCTGTCATCGGGCCGCTTTCTCCGATGCTCCAGCCAGGAACAATTGACCTCTGCCAAGCACATGCGCAATCAGTGACGATGCCGGTTGGCTGGCAGGTGATCCGGCTCCAAACAGAATTCGAAGAGGCACCTCCGTCTTCCGATGATCTTCTTGCGCTCGCTGATGCGATTCGAGAAGCCTCGCGCACTGAAGTTCCTCCGCCTACCCCTGCGAAGCGAGAAGTCCGCCGGCCAACTGATGTGATTCAGAAAACTCCGCGGCCACGCTTCGCCGTGATCGACGGCGAGGGTGAGGCTGAGCCTCATGAGTCTGAGGCGGGACTGTCGATTCATCCGGTCGAAGAGTAGCTACTTCACTGCGTACGGCAACGTCGCGACTCGTTGTCTGATTTTTTCAGCGCGATTGAGTTCCTCGGATGCGCGCGTAGACTGGGCAGTTGCTGCTGCATGAAGAACCCCAGCGATAAAAGTTTCTGCAGGTATTTTCTGGGAGGGTGTGGGACTGACGTAGTTCCATAATGCAGCCGCGAGTGTCTGTGAACGTTGGGCGCGCGTATGCGGATCGAGTTTATTCATGATTGTGAGGTGCTCAGTAGCATCGTTGATTAACGACGCTGGTGCCCCGTGAACCTGCGCAATCGACGACCACTGCTCAATCTCAGGTGGACAAACGAATTGTCCAGCGGCAGCGGTTGGTGAAAGCCGACGGATGACGAGTGTGCCGGCGAGAAAGTCGCCCATGCGATTTCCTGTGCGCGAGAGAGCGCTGACGATTGTCGCAAGAGTTCCACACGTCAGCCAGATTTCTGCAATTCCGACCAGTGAGCGCAAAATCGCTTCACGGAAGGTGATCGCTCCGCCGTCGGCACGGACAACTTGTGTCCGAGTGACAAGTTTGCCCAAGCTACGACCGTTTGTTAGCGCTGTGACGAGAGCGGGGATGAACAGCATGACCGTTGCAAGAGCAACGATGCTGGCCGCTTTCGACTGAGGAGCATTGAAATTGACAACGTCCGTAACTGACAGAGAGATCATGACACCACAGAGAACAATAAAGAGAAGGCTGTAGTCGATAACCCCCGACAACATCCTGGAGAGCACGGTGGCCGGAGGTAATTCGAGTGCCACCCCATCGCCAGTGGTGATGCAATCGTCAGGAAATGGGTATGGTGTGTTCACACGGAACATTTTATCGAATCGTACGTTTTGTGCGAAAATGCGAATATGTACCCGATTGCATTTGCCCGTGCTCACGACGCTCAGTGGAAGCGCTTAGAACAACTGGCGCGTTTGCGGCACCGTAACGGGACAGAATCGGAAGAATTTTTGCGCCTTTACCGAGAGGTGTCTGGACACCTTGCATATCTGCGCACAATTCATGCGCCACAGGTGTACATCCTCGAAGTTTCGCGTATCCTTGCGCTGTCTCGCTCTCGGCTGACTGGAGCACGTCGGTCAAATTGGGCAGGTGTGGCACAATTTTTTGGCCGCGAACTTCCGCGCGCATTCTTTCGAGTCCGGTGGTGGGCGGCAGGATTTGCTGCGCTGACGCTCGCCGTCGCGCTCGCGACGGGGATCTTTCTCTCCACCCACCCGCAGGCTTTCGCTGCGCTCGGTGACTATCAGGAGCTCGAGCAAATTGCGAGGGTTGAATTTTCTCAGTATTACACTGAACATTCCCACTCTGATTTCACCGCAGTAGTGTGGACAAACAATGCCTGGATTGCGCTGGTCTGTGTGGGGGCAGGGTTCACGGGAGTCTTTCCCATTTATATGATCTGGCAAAACGCCCTCAATTTGGGAATAATGGGCGCGATTATGGCACACTTTGGACGTCTTGACACATTTTTCTGGTTGATTTTGCCGCATGGCTTGATGGAGCTGACAGCGATTTTCTTTGCTGCTGGTGCCGGTACAAAACTGTTTTGGACGATCCTTGTGCCCGGTCCGTACCCTCGATCTGTTGCCCTCGCGAGTGAAGGAAAGCAGACACTCCTCGTCGGCTTGGGGTTGGTGGGAGTCCTTGGAATCTCAGGACTTGTGGAGGGATTCGTCACACCGTCCAATTTACCTGCACTTGTCAAGGTCGCCATCGGAGCGATTGTTCTCGCAGCCTTTATCTCCTGGTACGAAATCGGAGGCCGTGCGCGCTTTGAGGTTCGTCATTCAGTCCAGTACGCGGCTTGATCAGAGTGCTCCAGCTGCTTTGAGCATGAGGTACTCATCGGCGATTCGAGCTGGAAGCTGACCTGCGGGTGCATTCACGACACGCACCGCTTGCCGGGTGAGTTCGACTTGATATCCCAAAGAGTCGAGGTATTCACGTGCGTCAGCTGCTCGAAGATAAGCGTTCCATACTGCGTCAGGCGAGGTTTCAAGTGAGTCAATGGTGACATTTGCGACGATGACGCGGCAGGTTGCACGCAACGCGACGAGATGGTCGAGATTGACGGTCGTCGGGTCCGTGATGACGATGATCAGAGAGGGACGTTGCTGATATACCAGTGGCATGAGAAGACGAAGGTCTGTTGCCGCTGGACTTGCTTCAACATTCGCTAGTGCAGCGCCGACGTCGGCCACCGGATTATGGGAGCGTTGGGGACTGACGTGTGCGCGGATCATGTGATCCAGCGCGACGACTGTGAGTGCGTCACCTGCCTTGGAAGCTAGGGCGCTCATGAGGAGAGCAGTTTCAATGGCTGCATCGAAACGCGGTGAATCGCCAGAGCGTAAGGAAAGCCCACGTCCGGAGTCGAGCACAACCATGATTTTTCTGTCTCGCTCCGGAAGCCACGTGCGGACAAGAGTGCGCCCGAGCCTAGCTGTGGAACGCCAATCAATCGCGCGCACGTCGTCGCCGGCGACGTAATCGCGCAGAGAATCGAACTCAGTGCCTTCGCCACGGTGGAGAAAAAGTGAGTGGCCGTCGAGCTGGCGCAGTTGCTTCAGACTTGCACCAAGGACGCGAGCGGAAGTAAAGGCAGGCAGCACGAGAAGTGTCCATGCAGTCGGCCGTGTGGATTGTCGACCAGCGAGATGAAGTGGGCCACGGGTGCGGATCGTTATTGCAGAAGACGACAGGGTTCCTCTGCGCGTGGGACACATGACCGCCTGAGCCTGTGTTGGTATCCGAGTGTCGAACGAGTGACGCGTGGGACTAAGACCAGCTGATGGAACCCATGCGTCGCGAAATTCCCCAACGATCGGTGTGCGCGAGGTGACGGTATATGTCACTTGAGCACATTTTCCTAACCGTACCGATGCTGGAGCATGACGTTCGATATGTATCTGTACGGGGGATGGAGCCACGAGTGCATCCACAACACATGCAAGTGCGAGGAGTAGCAGATACGTCACCACTGCTACCCAGGATTCGCTCACGACGGCGACGATAATACCGCCGCAGGCTATGAGCACAGCAGGTAAACGCACATACATCAGCGCGGTACCGCCACGGTTTTTGTGATCTGCGAGATCACATCACTCGGTTGAATGCCGTCGAGTTCTGCCTCGGGACGCACGGTGATACGGTGAACGAGGGTTGGGAGAGCAAAACCCTTGACGTCATCGGGCGTGACGTAAGTGCGTCCCTGGAGCCATGCCCAACTGCGTGCAGCAGCGAGCAAGGACATCGCTCCGCGTGGTGAAGCCCCTACCATCACCGTCGGGAGGGAACGGGTGGCGTGAACGAGATCCACAATATAGCCGAGAACTTGTTCGGAGACCTCAACCTGTGACACTTCATCGCGAGCCTGACGAATATCATCAGCATTTGCTACGGCCGTGATTCCCGCGCTGGAGAGCTCTGTGGGATCAAAGTGGGCTGCATGTCGTGAAAGAATATTGAGTTCGACATCGCGCGAAGGCAAAGGGAGTTGAAGTTTCATCATGAAGCGGTCGATTTGGGCCTCAGGCAGAGGATAAGTTCCGGCATGTTCAATGGGGTTTTGAGTAGCAATGACGATGAAAGGGTCGGGAAGAGGTTTGGGTTGACCATCAACACTGACATGGTGCTCAGCCATCGCTTCGAGCAGAGCAGCCTGGGTTTTCGGTGGCGTACGGTTGATTTCATCGGCGAGGAGGATCGAGGTGAAGACCGGTCCGGGACGGAAGGTGAACTCACCAGAGTGAAAGATGAGAGAGCCTGTTAAGTCCCCTGGCATGAGATCTGGCGTGAACTGGACACGAGTATGGGGAAGGGCAGTTGACATCGCGAGCGATCGTGCTAACAATGTTTTCGCAGTTCCCGGCACTCCTTCAAGCAGGACATGGCCAGATCCGAGGAGGGCGACAAGTACTCCTGTCACAGCGTGGTCGTTGCCGACCACTGCCTTGGAGATTTCATGGCGAATGGCCACAAATTTTTCGTGCGCTTGGCTCATAACGTTCCTTCGAGTTCGTGTTGTAGTTCCACTAACTGACTGTCGGTGGTGATCTGACGTGTGTAGAGAAGTTCGGTGAGTTGCTGAGGATCCTGTGCAGTGTGCTGTGCCAGCGTAGTCACCACCATTTCTGGGGTGTCATGCCGGTCAAGCCCGACTGTTTTTGCGACGCGTGCAATTGATGCCGCCCTCAGAACGGATGCTGCATGACCAGCGTCGCGTGAGAGGGAGTAGGCCAGTGCTAGGCCACGGCGTGATTCACGCGCATCGATGACAGACGGCAGACGTTCAGGGACGAGGGGGCCGAAGCGACGCCCGAGGAGGAGTGCAGTGAAGACAACGATTCCTCCCGCTCCAATCAGAGCAGGAATAAGCCACGGATAGGTCAGAGGCTGATTGTCTTTCACCGTGGGTGTATGCCAGACGCCTCGCACGCTCACCCATATGATGCTGCGGTGAGAACCAACAATGTCCAAGCCCAGTGCTGCATTGTGATGGGTTGCTAGATGCGCATTTGTCAGTAGTGACCCATCAGCAAGCAAAGTGATATTGGAATGTTGAGAAACTGCCACGCCTCCGTCGGCGGGGAAAAATCCCGGGCCGGGAATGACTTGGTGAAGAGGGCCGATGGTGCGTGCCGCAAAGTGACTATCGGAAGAAGTCGCTGTCGTCGCGCCGATCCACCGTGGTGCGACGTCGTAGCCCCAGTTCTTTAATGAGGCGGTGGTCTCGTCAGAGATGATGACGATATGTGCCTGCGTCTTTTTCGCCTGTTTCGCTTGGGAGGGAGTCATCGCAGCCGCGACAGACCAGGGGAGAATGAGAGTGGAATCGCGCGATGAACGAGCCACCGCGTCGGAAATTGACGTGGTGTAGGAAACTGATGCACCGTTGTCCTCAAGCAAAGCGCTTAGTGCTCCTGCTCCTTCTGGGCGTACGCCGTCGGGTGCCAAAGCGTCCTGATTGGGTGGCGTGGGTGAAAGGAGTAACGCTGCAGTGATGAGAATGAGGACTATTGCAGCAATGATCACGAAGCGACGTTTTCTCATGGCTTCACCGCCCAAGCAGCATGTGCGAGATGACGAGCAGCAGCGACATCCTCAGCATGTGCGTGTGCATGTCCATAGGCAATGGCGTTGAAAACCTCGGCTACTGCGATGGCGTCAATGGAAGTGGCGCTGGCGGCCACCGCTACTTCAGTAGCTGTCATGGCCGACGACAGGCGGATGACACCGATTTCATCGAGCCGCGTCATTGCGGCGCGGAAGTAAGCCAATACCTGAAGGTCAGGATCGGTGTGCGAATCCGCAGCTTGCAAGAGAAGAGCGGCAGTATCGGCAGGGGAGGAGTGAGATGTCGGCGATGCGTTTGGGCGTGGTGTTCGGCGGAACGATCGAGCAATGAGGATGATCACCAACGCAGCGACGATAACGGCAATCGCAATCCATAGCGGCGACAGCCACGAAAATGTTCCGGTGCCGTCACCAGAAGAAAAGTGTTCAAGTAACCAACGCCACCCGCGCGAGAGCCAACTCTCGCGCGGGTGGTATTTCGATTTGGCAAGCTCTGCCTCCGCCGCGCGCTGCGCGTCGGAGGGGTCCAAGCTCATCCACAACATCAGTTCTCCATGTAAGCAGCCGGAGTAACTGCTTCACGAGTGATGCGCATGTTGATGTACAACACAGCCTGAATCGACAGAAAGAAGGGAACGAAGAATACTGAGAGCAGCGCTGAGGAAATAAAACCGATGAGCGCTGCAGTCAGCGCAGATGTGATATCTGTAGCGAAGGCAGCGGTCAAAATCACGGAGAACAGGCCAAAAACCACAGCTCCTGCGATCACGATTCCAATGATTCCCAGTCCCAAGAGGCACAGGTAACCGGTTGATCCGCGGGTCAGCTTCCACGAGCGTGCGATCGCGGCGAACACTCCTTTCCGCTCGATCACCATAACGGGATAAATCACAAACAGTCGCGCGTAAAGCGGGTAGAGAGCAATCAAGAGAAGTAAAACAAGAGCAAAGCTCCCCAAGATTGCGCCAACAGCGGCAGCAAACTCATTCGGGTTGGACGAATTGACGTCTGAAAGTGCGTTGATCACTGTCGCAAAGAGCAAAAGTCCAACCACAGTGGTGACAACAACTGTGGCGAGAACCTGGAAAATTAAAGCATGGAGTACTGTCTTCCCGGCCCCACGCCCGGCGTCTGCTGCGGCCTCGGAGAAGGAAACTTTGCGTCCGAGAGAGCCTTTGATAGCGGCGCGTGTTGATGCGCCAGTCATCAATGCGACTAGTGCCGCCCCAATGAAGAGGCTGATGAGGAGTGACCACATGCTTGTGCCATCCAGTATCTGTGCCATTTCAGGTGTTGTGGTGGCGGCAGGTACTTCATCGAGAAGATAGGAAGTCGCAGAATCAACGACGAGGCCTACGAGCCAAATCAACATGGGTACGCCGATCAGTGCCGTCGGATTAAAACGGATCGTGCGCATCGCGGCATCGAATGTTTCGCCCACGCCGAGCGGACGTAGCGGAAAGAGTGACGCTGGAGCGCCGAGAGGTTGCGCTGGTTGTTGACTGTACTGCGGATAGGGCTGACCCATACCTGTGTTTTCCTGCGGTTGGCCGTAGGAACCAAAGGGAGGAGAGAGGGGAGAACTATCTGACTGATGCGGAGTCTGATCCCAGTGTGGAGTCGAATCTGATTCAAAAGGGTTATTGGATGGTGGCGTTGTCATGGGGATCCTTTTTATTTCGGGCGGACATATCTTGACACTAACTCCCATCATCGTATCGTAGGTGCGCATGTTCACAGCATGTGATCGGCGTATAGAGAAACCTTGTTGCGCGGCCTCTATCCGAGGTTTGCCCTAGTCGAAGTTCGCACAAACGTGGATAATGGAAACAGTGATCGAAAGGAGAAGGAATGAGCTTGCGTATCCTCGTCGTTGACGACGATCCGGGTATTTCGGAGATGGTGGCAATTTTGCTGGAGTCTGAGGGATACCAGGCCACGGTGTGTGCGAACGGTGCGCATGTGCTTCCACTTTTCCGGGCAGAACACCCCGATCTTGTTCTTCTCGATGTGATGTTGCCCGGACTCGATGGTGTCTCGGTGTGTCGCCAGCTACGCGAAGAATCTGATGTCCCCATCATTATGATGAGCGCAAAAACCGATTCAGTGGATGTCATCGCTGGTCTTGAGGCAGGGGCGGATGATTACGTCACTAAACCATTTGAAAACTCTGTTCTTCTTGCACGTGTTAAAGCGCGCCTGCGTCGGCAAGAACCTGAAGCGGATGTTTTCAAAGTTGCCGATCTCGCCATTGATCTCAAAGGTCACGAAGTTCGCCGAGGCTCAGAGGTATTGCATCTGACCCCGCTTGAGTTCGATCTCCTCGCCGTCCTTGCACGGAAGCCTTTCCAGGTTTTCTCCCGCGAAGAGCTTCTTGAGCAGGTGTGGGGCTATCGCCACAGCGCGGATACGCGACTCGTGAATGTTCATATTCAGCGTCTGCGTGCCAAAGTTGAGAAGGATCCTGACGATCCTCAGGTGGTGCTGACAGTCCGTGGCGTTGGATACCGTGCGGGGGCTGTGGCTCAGTGAGCCCACAACCGTCGAACACGTTTTTCGGCCGACTCTCGCACCGAATTGCGTCGTTGCGTGAACGCTGGCAATCGTCGCTCTCCACTCGAACGATGGTTATTATCGTGGTCGGCGGTATTCTTGGCTTTTTTATTGCTGGTGCAATTGTTGTAAGTCAGATTCGGGGGGCAGTCTTCAATGCTGCTCTGCAAACAAATATTGAGCAATTCTCTGCCGATGCGACGATCGCTCAAGACCGCTTTACACAGACATCCTCGCCGACGTCAGGTCAACTCCAGCAAGTAGCAAACAGCGTCGTGTCATCGATGTACGATCCTACCCGCGGATTGATCGGATCAGTGCTGGTGCGATCAAGAGGGCAAGGGGCTCCGTCGGTTCAGATTCTTGAGCCACAAGTTGCGACGTCGACCCAAATACGCTCGTTAATCACCCCCGAGCTTCGTTCAAAGACTACCACCGGGCAAGTGAGCTACATGTCTGTGGCAGTGCCTGGACAGGAGAGCGAGGCTCCTGGTTTGATTCTGGGGACAGCGCTCACTATTCCGTCTGCCGGCCAATATGAGCTTTATGCTGCTTATTCATTGTCTTCACAAGAATCGCTGATCCGTTCAACATTTCGTGTCCTGACCTTCTCTGTTGTGGCATTAATCGTTCTCCTTGCATTTGTGTCGTGGCTGATCATGCGTCTCGTCCTCAGACCTGTGCAGGAAGCGTCGGCAAGTGCACATCAGCTCGCTGAAGGTGAATTCGAAGCGCGTATGGAAGTTCGGGGGACAGATGAACTTGCCCAGTTGGCACGATCATTCAATCAGATGGCTTCCTCACTTGAGGATCAGTTCACAAAGATGGAGCGAATGTCGAAAGTCCAGACGGACTTCGTTTCAGCCGTGTCGCACGAGCTGCGCTCTCCAGTGACGACGATCCGTATGGCCGGCCAATTAATCTTTGACAAACGAGAAGAACTGTCGCCTGCATTACGACGAAGCGCTGAGCTTCAACATGACCAGTTGAAAAATCTGGAGATGATGCTGTCCGATTTGTTGGAGATTTCCCGTTATGACGCCGGTGGTACTTCACTTGCTACCAAGCCGACCGACGTCGGCGAGCTTGCTCGAACCGTGATCGAACTGGCCGATCCTCTCGCCCAAGATAATGGTGTGACGGTGTCGATTAGTGTCGAGGGAAACCCAGAAGCGGAAATCGAGCCTCGTCGAATCGAGCGAATTCTTCGGAATCTTGTTGTGAATGCGCTCGAACATGCTGAAGGAAATCCTGTATCAGTGCGGATCGTTGGTAACGATACGGCTGTGGCTGCCGAGGTGATGGACTGGGGGATTGGGCTGGACGATGAGCAGGCAGCGCATGTTTTCGATCGTTTCTGGCGTGCGGATTCCTCGCGTGTACGCAAGACCGGTGGAACGGGACTCGGCTTGACAATTGCGAAAGAGGACGCACTGATTCACGGGGGCACTCTTGAAGCAACAGGTGTGATGGGTGTTGGATCAACCTTCCTCCTGACGATCCCGAAGACTCCTCATACGCCCTTTATAGCGCCAATTGATCTGGTAGCGCCGGAACCCCGAACAGCCGACCTCGCTGTCGTGACCATGCACGATGAGGAGGAAAAATGAAAAAGCTCTCTGCGTTGCTGGTTGTTTTCATCCTGGTTCTTGCTGGGTGCGCGGCGTTGCCGACGTCGGGGCCTGTGTATGTCACTGCGAAGCCGTCGGCTTCGAATGGCAAGGTGGGTTTTAAGGCGCAGTCTCCATCCGAAAATGCCACTCCTGAAGAGATTGTTCAAGGGTTTTTAGCTGCCTCTGCCGTGGGATTTTCTGATGACTTTTCGGTTGCGCGTGAGTTCCTCACCCAATCTGTTGCGTCCAAGTGGAATCCGCGCGTCCAAGTGCGTATTTACCCCGATGTCGACAATCAATCATTCTCGCGTGCAAAATCGGGTGCGGTTCGCTTTACTGCGTCGGCATCTGCCACCTTGGATGCTGACGGTGAGTATCAGTCTTCGGCTCCAGATTCGACAATTGTTTCCGAATTCTCACTTGTCAGGAATGCACAGAATCAGTGGCGAATCGCGGCTCTCGATGACGGCGTGATTATGCCCGACTCACTTTTCTCGTCGATTTTCCGCTCCGTGTCAGTCTACTTCCTGTCCTTGAACTCGGATGCTCTTGTCCCCGTGGTGTATTACTTCCCAGAAGATCGCGCTGCGACGTCGGCGCTGTCGGCGCTTCTGTCCGGCCCGCCGTCGTGGTTAGCAGGTGCTGTCAAGAGTGCACTACCCAAGGGAACTGCCCTGGCGACTCCACAGGTCGATGTCATTGATCAAGTGGCTAGAGTGAATCTGACAGCTGAGGCTGCAGGCTTGCATGACACAGAGTTGGGTCTAATGGCGGCTCAAGTCAATTCAACGTTGAAAGGTCTGGGAGGCATTTCTGAGGTTCAGGTGTCCTCTGGGGGTGCCGAGCTCGATATGTCGACAAGTGCAGATGTGCCGGTTTATCCCTACGGCCAGTACCCGCTTCTTGGAATGGCCAACAATGAGATTCACGAACGCGGTATGCGTGATTCAGGAAGTATCGCTTTTGCGGTGGATCCGGCGTTGAAACTCACGCACCTTGCTCAGACCTACGATCCGCATGGGCCAGTGATTGCGCTTGGCAATGACTCTCACACTATCTATTCAATCTCCCAATCGGGAGTGGCTCATTCGCTGATTAGCTCGCATTCTTCGCTTGTAGCGCCGTCCACAGACCGACGCGGATACGTGTGGAGCGGGGCGATCAAATCTGACGGAAAGATCCTGGCGACTCCTGTGCGCGGTGGCCCGGTGATGTCCTTCGCTGTTTCCGCGCTCGCGGGTACGGAAATTGTCTCCGTGAGAGTGTCGCGTGATGGGACACGCATGGTCATTGTAGGGAATGCTTCCGGAGTGTCCAGTGTGTTTGTGGTGGGAATCTTGCGTGATGCGAACGGTGTGCCATTAGGGTTTGCGGAGGCGGCTCACATGGGCGTACGTCTGAATACGATTTCTGACGTAGCATGGGTTGATGCTTCCACACTTGTGGTGGTGGGAGTTGAGGGGGGCGCGAATGATCCGGCGTTGTACAGCGTGCCGATCTTTGGGCCGATCCGGCGTTTACCGGGCACCTTTATTCCGAAGTCAGTTACTGCTGGTCGCGGACTTGATTCAGTGGTGGCAGAAACCCCCGATGCTTTGCTTGAGTTTGATTCAGGCGCATGGCGCAAGATTACCCCGGCTCTGACGCAACCTACTTTCCCTGGCTAGGCTTGTGGATAACGCGGCGGTGCGTGGGCGTGCTGTCATTAAAGTGGTTGTATGTGGAGATCATTACTCAACCTTATTTTTCCTTTATGGTGTGCCGGATGTGGGTGCTGGGATACAGCTCTGTGTGGCCGTTGCCGTGCGGCGTTTTCCTCTCGCTGGATTGAGTGTACGTCTCAAGCGCCCTACCTTATGTTGGTTGGCGAGGATGGTGATTACCCAGCATTCGTGACGTATTGTTTGGGCGAATATTCAGGTGTTCGACGAAGAGCTATCATTTCGTGGAAAAACGTCACGAGTGCTCCGCTCGATCGTGCGATGGCCAGTGTGATCCCTGCAGTGACGGCTTCACTTTTCCCCGACGCAGGTGGGCCGGTGAGCGTCATTCCAGCACCGTCGTCGCCGGCGCGCACGAAAAGGGGAATGTTCGTCGCCGGTGTGATTGCCTCTCACATCGCACGAAAGAATGGGTGGGATGAGGCCAATGTCTTGCGCAAAGCGCAACGCCATCGGTGGGCTGATATTGAGCGGCGAATTGATGCACTCCTCGGAAGGCGGAGGCGTGGGCTCACTATTGAAGAACGCGCAGCGAAGAAACGGGCGGTCAGTTGTCAACCCATCACTGGTGACGTCGTGCTGGTCGATGACGTTTTGACTACAGGAGCAACGTTGGCTGGTGCGGCGCGTGCCGTGGCCGACGCTGGTGGGCGGGTTGTGGGTGCACTCGTTTTGGCAAGTGGAAAAAATCCGCGCAGAGTGTAACGGTTAACACTTTGTCGACAAGCCCGGTATAATTTTCATTACCGAAAAGGTCAGTTCAACTACCTAGCGTCGCAATGGTGCAGCGCTGAGATGACAAGGGGGTGGTGACAGCTCGTGAACACCGAGCTTAGGGTCCCTAGCGGGTATTGCCCGCTCAGCTAAATGACCACAAGGAGGTCATCGTGGAATTTGTAGTTAAGGGTCACAACGCGGACGTTTCGGATCGTTTTCGTACCCATGTGGAAGAGAAGCTTGAAAAGGTTGAGCAGTTTGCTCCGCGTGCACAGCGTGTTGAGGTAGAGATTGCTCATGAATCCAACCCCGCACAAGCAGAAACCTCAGAGCGGGTAGAGATCACTGTTATTGACAAGGGTCCTGTGGTTCGCGCTGAAGCTGCCGCCTCGGATCGTTTGGCAGCTCTCGATTTAGCTTCCACGAAGTTGTTTGAGCGCTTGCGCCGCAAGCATGAGAAGATGAAGGCTCGCCGTCGCCGCTCTGCTACTAAGGACGAAGTACCTGCAGATCTTCCACTGGACGATCTTCTGTCGAAGAAGCCTGAAGAAGAACCGGAAACTGAGCGAACGATTCCCACTGAGTTGGGTGAAGCGATTGAAACCCAGCTGGGAGATTCGCCGGCGATCGTTCGTCAGAAGCTCTACGAAGCACGGCCAATGAGCGTTGAAGAAGCGATTGACGAGATGGAGCTTGTGGGGCATCCGTTCTATATCTTCATTGATGAAGAGACGAAGCAACCGTGTGCCGCCTACCGCCGTCGTGGATGGACGTACGGAATTATTCGTCTTGACGCTACTACTGCCGATTTTGGACCGGGCGAAGCGTAAAACGCCACAACAATGAGTTGACAGGCCACCGGGGCGACACGAATGCGTGTCGCCCCGGTCACTTTGTCTGGGGGGATCTTTGGCATTTTCGCTACTATGGAGTGACAAAAATTGTTTGAGTAAAAGAGGTAGTAACGTGAGCGAACGCCCACTCCAGGTGGCAGTGATCGGTGCAGGACCGGCGGGTATCTACGCATCGGATATCTTGGCGAAGTCAGATGTTGATGTCCAGATTGATCTGTACGAAAAGCTCCCGGCACCGTATGGCTTAGTGCGTTACGGCGTAGCTCCAGATCATCCGCGCATTAAGACCATCATCAATGCTCTGTACAACGTGCTCCAGCGTGGCGACATCCGCTTTGTTGGAAATGTAGAGATCGGTCGAGACATTACATTCGATGAGCTCCACGAACACTATGACGCAGTGGTGATTGCGACGGGAGCTGACAAGGATCGACCGTTCAATATTCCTGGTGCAGATTTACCTGAAGTATACGGAGCTGCCGACTTCGTGGCGTGGTATGACGGGCATCCTGATTACCCGCGTACCTGGCCTCTTGAGGCAAAAGAAGTAGCCGTGATTGGTGTCGGCAATGTGGCATTGGATGTCGCTCGTGTGTTGGCGAAGCACGCTGAAGACATGATGGTCACTGAAATTCCTCAAAATGTTGAGGAGGGGTTGCGTGCCTCACAGGTGACAGACGTGCATGTCTTTGGACGCCGTGGCCCGGCGCAGGTGAAATTCACCCCGATGGAATTACGTGAACTCGGCCAGGTGCCTGACGTCGATATCGTCGTCTACCCAGAGGACTTTGAATACGATGAGGGTTCGGAGCAAGCGATGGCATCGAACAAGATGACTCGTCAGTTGACGAATATCCTCACCGATTGGGTCTTCCAGGATCCTGAAGAACTTACGGCTTCACATCGCATTCATATTCACCTCCTCCAACAGCCTGTTGAAGTCCTCGGCGACAACGGTCATGTGAGCGGTATTCGTATGGAACGCACGCGCCTTCGTGGTGATCAAAGCGTGGAAGGCACCGGCGAATTTATCGATTATCCAGTTCAAGCTGTGTACACAGCCACCGGCTACAAGTCATCTGCGATTGCTGATGCCCCATTTGACGATGCCGCAGGAATTGTTCCTAATGCAGGCGGACGTGTCCTTCGTGATGGAGTGCCGATTCCGGGAATGTATGCGACTGGCTGGATTAAGCGAGGACCGGTAGGTTTGATTGGCTCGACCAAGTCCGATGCGAAAGAAACAATCGACAACCTTGTCACCGACTACAAGGCGGGTGTTTTCCACGCGACGACGGAGAACGTCGGCTGGGATGCAACGAAAGAAGTCCTGGATGGACGCGGGGTTCGCTACACGTCATGGGCCGGGTGGGGACTACTAGAGGAATTTGAAAAGTCCTTGGGAGCTTCCGTTGGACGTGAGCGCATTAAGGTTGTTCAGCGTGAAACAATGACAGCAATCTCGCGTGGCGAAGAACACGATGGGAAACTGTACTGAGCAAAATTCTCGCGAGGTGAAATATTGAGGGGTGAGAACACCGTGTGTGTTCTCACCCCTCAATATTTACCGGTAATTGGTGAATTGAAGTGCGATATCGAGTTTGGCGCTCTTGAGTAGTGCGATCACTTCTTGGAGCGCATCGCGGGACTTTGAGCTGACGCGGACTTCGTCACCCTGGATTTGTGCCTTGACTCCTTTGGGGCCTTCATCGCGGATCAGTTTAGTGATCTTCTTCGCATTATCCTGGTCGATCCCTTCTTTGAGTGATCCAACGAGACGGAATTCCTTGCCAGAAGCTTTTGGCTCGCCATCGCCAACGTCGACCTGTTTGAGGGAAAGCCCGCGGCGAATGAGCTTTGACTGAAGCACATCCCACACTGCCAAGACGCGCTCGGGGGAGTTGGCGATCATCGTGATCGTATCGCCCCCGAGTGATACTGAAGCTCCAACATTCTTAAAGTCGTAGCGTTGCGAGATCTCTTTTGCCGCCTGGTTAACTGCATTGTCAACTTCTTGACGATCATATTTCGACACAACATCGAAGGAAGAATCGGCCATAGTGATTCCTTTCGTTCGGGCTCAAGTGTGAGCCGAGACAAATTTGTTCCCTCTCAGTTTGACATGTTTGGGCGATTCCCGTTAAGGTATTGACTCGTGCACGACACACTGCACAACGGCAGGTTTGCAGAGCGGCCAAATGCATCTGACTGTAAATCAGACGGGTAACCTTCGGGGGTTCGAATCCCTCACCTGCCACAGTCCGGTTCACCGGAATGAGAGAGTGATGTGGATCATGGATTTCGCAACTCTCTCAGTTGGAAAATAGCGGTCAAAGATTGTTACGATTTCCAGCGTTGCCCCGATAGCTCAGTCGGCAGAGCGTCTCCATGGTAAGGAGAAGGTCAAGGGTTCGATTCCCTTTCGGGGCTCCATTCATTTCCCGAATGAAATGAAGATGCGGCGGGGTAGCTCAGTTGGTCAGAGCGCACGACTCATAATCGTGAGGTCGCGGGTTCAAACCCCGCCCCCGCTACTGCCGGAAAGCAATCCCGCTTCCAGCCAAACCGAACGTGAGGAAAATACCGTGGCTAGCAAGTCAGCAGACGTTCGCCCTAAGATCACCCTCGCATGCGAGGTTTGCAAGGAGCGTAACTACATCACCAAGAAGAACCGCCGTAACACGCCGGATCGTCTTGAGCTGAAGAAGTTCTGCCCCAAGTGCAACGAGTCCACCGCGCATCGCGAGACTCGCTGAATTGAGGCGATGAAGAAAAGACCCGCAGTGCGGGTCTTTTTGTTTCCCATTTTGGATCTGATGCCTGGTTATCCTCTCAGCGCTCAGAGTAGTGTCGCCTCAGTCGAGTAACATAGCATCTATGTCCTGTGAAGTTTTTCCTGAGCCGCCCAGCGGCGACATCCCAGATTTGATCCCTGCGCAGTCGAACAGAATTGCATCATCCCCATCGTCATTGGCACAGTTGACGACGATGGGCGTCGGCGCGAAAATCGGCCGCTACGTCGAAACATTCACAAGAGAAGAACTGATCGACGTAATTCGCCAGGCGGACGAAGCTCAGATTCCACTTCTCGTGCTCGGTGGGGGATCGAATATTCTGGCGTCCGATGCCCCCTTTGACGGCGTTGTTGTGCGCGATATGCGTACGGGTATCGAAACAGTGATGGAAGACGGGTGTGGAGGCGCACAAATGCGTGCGCTCGGCGGTACTCCCTGGGATGACGTCGTGCGCTATGCAATTGAACATGAGTGGCGTGGACTCGAAGCACTGTCTGGAATCCCGGGTGCGGTTGGAGCTGCGCCGGTTCAAAACATCGGAGCCTATGGGCAGGAATTATCAGATACTTTTGCATCGGCTACCACGTATGATCGCCAGACCGGAGAAATTAAGACGCTGTTTCTCAGCGATATGAAGTTCGCCTATCGCGACTCCATCTTGAAACAATCGATTCCGCAGTGGGGGTATTCTCCGCGCTGGATTGTCCTTGATGTCCTCTTCCATATGTTCAGAGGATCGATGTCTGCGCCGATCAAATATGGTCAGCTTGCTGGCGCTCTCGGTATCGACGTCGGACAGAGCGCTCTTGCCTGGAAAGTTCGCGAAACTGTGCTCGCTTTGCGCGCACGAAAAGGGATGGTTCTCAACGATTTGGACCGCGATACGTACTCGTGCGGTTCGTTTTTTACCAACCCTATTCTCAATGCCGACGCTGCGGCGCAACTTCCCCCCGATGCTCCGCGTTACCCTGCGCCGGAGGGCATGGTGAAAACATCAGCAGCGTGGCTTATCGACAATGCGGGGTTCCATAAAGGCTTCGCAATAGGGGAGAATGCCAGCTTATCCACAAAGCACACATTAGCACTGACAAATCGGGGCCAGGCGACAGGTGATGATATTCGTGCCTTGGCTCGTCATATTCGCGATGGAGTCAGGCAGAGGTACGGGGTCGATTTGCATCACGAACCCGTTCTCCTCGGCTTTGGCTTGGATCCTTCGTCTACTGACGAGAAGTGAAAGTGAATCATGAGGGCAGGGTAGGACTTTCCTACTCTGCCCTCATGATTCACTTTCGAGCCATTGATCAACCTCAGCAGTCCATGCTTGCTTAGATGACTGCGAGGCAAGAGATGCTCGAATGGAGCCTTTGGCCAGTTGAGCTATTTGCTCGTCGGTGAGTCCCTGAGCACGTGCAATTTCATACTGGTCAGTCAGGCGTGAGAGGAACAACAGCGGGTCGTCTGCGCCGAGTGCAACAGTGGCACCGGCGTCGACGAGCGTGTGCAACGGTACTTGATCGGACGCGGTATAGACCCCCAGAGATACATTCGACGCAGGACACACTTCCAACGCGATATCGCGCGAGATGATTTCGTCGAGGAGGCGTGGATCTTCAGCGGAACGTACTCCGTGGCCGAGTCGTGCAGGATGGAGATGGTTAACGACCTGTCGAATATGGTCTGGGCCCAGGAGCTCCCCGCCGTGGGGCACTGAAGCCAAGCCCGCACGCGCTGCAATCGCGAATGCTTCTTCCCAGTCGGCAGTGTTTCCGCGGCGTTCGTCGTTCGACAGGCCGAAGCCGATGACGTCGCCAGGGCCATCTCCAGCATACTGAGCTGCTAGACGCGCTAGCGTGCGCCCATCGAGCGGGTGTTTCATACGCGAGGCTGCAACAATCACTCCTACTTGGACGCCGGTGGCGTGCCAGGCGTCAATGGCGGCGTCGAGGACGATTTCGAGCGCGGGGGTGAGACCCCCAACGAATGGTGCGTAGGAAGTGGGATCGATTTGGATCTCAAGGCGGCGAGAACCTTCGCGAGCGTCATCCTGAGCTGCCTCGAGGACAATTCGGCGCATTGCCGCCTCTGTGCGAACGACTTTCCGTGCAGCGTCGTAGTTGCGTTGGAAACGGAACCATCCACGTTTGTCGGCGGGAACAGAGAGCGCACGATTATCGGTGAGGTTTTCCGGTAGACGGATTCCTTCCTCCGCCGCCATATCAGCGAGCGTGGAGACACGCATTGAGCCGGTGAAGTGCAAGTGGAGGTGAGCTTTAGGTAGCAGCGCGAGATTTCTCATGCGGTTCAGTGTAGTGGCGCGTTGAAGCAAGCGCGAAATCTTTCTATAACTAAACGTATGACTTCCACCGAGATTGAGAGAGCAGATCTGGCCGCACTAACCGATGAGACTATCGGTAACATGCTCACATTATTTCTTGGGGAAGATTTTGGCCTAACATCGTGGCGTGTACATGCGATTCATCATCGCGTGGGTGGAGGCGTGTCGGTTGGCTATTCTGTGCGCGGGCACAGCGAGGATACGTACGTCATTGCGTCGAGTGCACGTGTGGATGAAGCGAGTTTGACTGAGCATGGAGGCCATATTTTCGACTATGAAGGGCGACGCTACTTCGTGTGGCGTTTTCCTTTTGACCCGCAACTTCCCGGGCTTGCTTTGGCGTGTAAAGCCAGCGCTCTGTCAGATTTTCTTGGGATGGAAGTTGAAGTGGAGCTGCTCGCATATCGCCCGACGAGACGTGCAGTGGTCAAGGCAACGGGTGAACAGACCTACTTCGTCAAAGTCGTTCCACCTGTGGCAGTGCAGAGTGTTATCGCGAGGCTCACACTCGCCAGAGAGAGTCTTCCATCGCCGAAGATTGTGCGGGCTACTGACGACGGCGTCGTCGTGTGCCATGAAATCCCGGGTGTACCGTTGAGCCGTTTCCTTTCGTCTGACCCAACACCACAGGAAATTGATGCGATGTTTGTTCATCTGCGCAATCTTCTTGATGCGATGTCGGAACGGATTGTGTCTTTGAAGCCACGCAAAGCCTGGGCACAACGAGCTGACGCATATGGTGTGGCAGCAGCGGCAGCTTTTCCTGAGATAAGCGATTGTGCTATTGAATTGGGGAAGGAAATTCGGCGTTTCGTCGAGGTGACCGATTATGGGCCAGTAGTGCCGACCCATGGAGATTTTTATGAAGCCAATGTGTTTGTTGATCCGGCGCATTGGCAGATCTCAGGGATTATCGACATTGATACTTTAGGCCCTGGACATCGTGCCCATGATTGGGGATGTCTCTTAGGACATATGTCAGTATTGGAAGATTTATCTCCAGTGCGATATCAAGGGGTCGCGCGAATTTTACAGCGCTGGCGTGATCTGGCCGCCCAAGAGGTGGGCCAGGCGGCGCTGGGTGCCAGCGCCGCCGGTGTCGTCTTGTCCCTCGTCGCAGGTCCTGCGAAGGCGCGCAAGCGAGGATGGAAGGGGCATTGTCAAGCTCGTTTCGATATCGCGCGTCAGTGGTTCAGTTACGCACAAGGCGCTGGTGAACTATTTAATTGAGAGGAAAAGCTTCATGAGGCGGTCGGCCCCTTCAGCGAGAGCCTCGTCGGCAAGTGCGTAGGACAGGCGTAGGTGCCCAGGTGCGCCGAAGGCTTCGCCTGGAACGAGGGCAACATCGATCTCCTCAAGGATGAGCTGAGCGAGCTCTGCCGAAGTATGGGCGACTTTGCCATTGATCTCCTTTCCTAGCGCATGTTCAACGTTAGGGAAAGCGTAGAACGCGCCCGACGGCGTCGGCACCGAAAAGACATCGATCTGACGGAGCTTGTCCAAAAGCGTGAGACGACGCCGATTGAAGGCAGCCTTCATCACTGCCACAAATTGCTGGTCAGCTTCCACGGCTGCGAGGGCTGCGTGCTGGGCAATATTGTTGACATGGGAGGACAGGTGTCCCTGAAGAATTCGCGCGCCACGAATGACGTCCGCGGGGCCGAACATCCACCCCACGCGCCATCCCGTCATTGCATACGATTTTGCAACGCCATTGACGGTAATCAGCCGATCAGCGATTTCAGGGAGAACTTCCAACAAGTAGGACATTTCGCCTTCGTAGACAAGATTCTCGTAAATTTCGTCGGAGATGACCCAGAGATCTTTTGACATCGCCCACTGACCGATTGCACGCAGCTCATCGGATGTGTAGACGGCGCCGGTGGGGTTCGATGGTGAGCACATGAGCAGGGTTGTTGTTGCCGGTGTGTAGGCGGCCTCAAGTTGTTCCACCGTCACTTTGTAGCCTGCTTCGGCTGGCGCAAATACTTCGATGGGGGTGCCACCGGCTAGACGGATCGCTTCGGGATAGGTTGTCCAGTAAGGGGCTGGGAGGAGGACGTCGTCACCAGGGGAGACGGTCGCCATAAATGCTTGGTAGACCGCTTGTTTTCCGCCATTAGTGACAATGACATTATTGGGGTCTACTACAGCCCCTGAGTCGCGTAGTGCTTTGGCACAGATCGCTTCGCGTAGTTCGAGTAGACCCGCAGCTGCCGTGTAGTGGTGATTTTTGGGATCTTTGGCAGCGCCAATCGCGGCATCCACGATGAAGGCAGCGGTTGGAAAGTCTGGTTCACCTGCACCGAAGCCGATGATTGGTCGGCCTGCGGCCGCAAGTTCCTTCGCTCGCAAATCGACAGCGAGCGTTGCGGAAGGTTGGAGTGAGGAAACATGTGTAGACAGACGCATGGCTTAATCGTGGCACTTTTGTCTGTCATTGGCCAAGTTTGTTACGTAGCAGCAACAGCCGACGACGTCGGTGCGCTAGACGGAGCGCTCAGTGAAGGCGAGCCAGTATGCCGTGGTGCGGATAACACTGACGAATTTTATCTGGTCTGGAAAATGTTGTCAGTGCCCGATACACTTAATCGAGCAAACATTGGCTTTGTGGTGCATTCTTTGCAATAATGTTCAAGGCTTGTGTCAATAGGGTAGTGGCGCAATTGGTAGCGCACCGGTCTCCAAAACCGGCGGTTGTGGGTTCGAGTCCCTCCTGCCCTGCTAGAAAGCGGCCCATCTGGGCCGTTTCTTATATCAACTGAAAGGATCAACCGTGAACGAAGCTCGTAGCTCTGCCGTTAAGGAAGGCTTCTTCGCTCGCATTATCACTTTCTTCAAGGAAGTGATCGCTGAGTTCAAGAAGGTGCAACGCCCAACACGTGAAGAGCTGTGGAAGATGTTCGTCACGGTCGTGATATTCGTGACGATCATTATGGTGTTCGTGACCGCGATCGATCTGGTCTTCAACCAGTCCATGTTCTGGATCTTCGGTTAAATTCAGGCCAAAGTAAGGAAGCTTATATGAGTGAAGAGAATGTGAATAACCTGTTCTCCGACGCACAAGCGACACCAGAAGTCGTGGCCGGGGAAACGACACACGAGGTTGTCTCTGACCCTGAAACCGAGGTGAAGGTCGCGCAAGAGCCTGAGGCTCTCGCAAAAGAAGACGTTCGCGAAGGCGTCGTCACCGAAGAAATGGTTCGTGATCAGATTAGGGGTCTGCCCGGACGTTGGTATGTGCTCCACACCTACGCGGGCTATGAGAAGCGCGTGAAGCAATCGCTTGAAACCCGTATGCATTCGATGAATATGGAAGATTACATCTTCCAGGTTGAAGTGCCGATGGAAGAGGTTTACGAAGTAAAGAAGGGTCAGCAAAAACTGGTCTCGCGGGTTCGTATGCCTGGTTACGCCGTTGTTCGTATGGACCTCACTGATGATTCATGGCGAGTAGTTCAGTCCACTAATGGTGTGACCGGTTTTGTGGGGAACGGCCGTGATCCGGTCGCTCTGTCACTCGAAGAAGCCGTGCAGTTGCTCACGCCTGTTGTTGAGCAGCAGGTTGCTGCAGAGGCTGTAGCAGCCGGAAAGCCAGTACTTTCTGGCACTCCAGAATACGAAACCGAATATGAGGTCGGTGAAGTCGTGACCTTGACCACTGAGCCTTGGGTCGGAATGCCCGCTACAATCTCTCAAGTTGATCCGGTGAACCGCAGGCTCACCGTTCTCATGACACTTGTCGGCCAGGAAACACCGGTCGATTTATCCTTCGGCCAGATCAAGAAGATGGACTAACCCGCTTCTCGATTCGAAGGAAAACCGCCATTATTGCCATATGGCGGAAACTAACAGTTAGGATCAAACATGCCACCGAAGAAGAAGGTTGCCGGACTGATCAAGCTTCAGATCGAAGCTGGAGCTGCTTCACCGGCACCGCCGATTGGCCCGGCTCTGGGTCAGCACGGCGTGAACATCATGGAGTTCGTCAAGGCTTACAACGCTGCGACGGAATCGATGCGCGGAAACATCATCCCGGTTGAAATCACCGTTTATGAGGACCGCTCGTTCGACTTCATCACCAAGACCCCGCCGGCCTCAGGTCTCATCAAGAAGGCAGCTGGCATCAAGTCGGGTTCAGCTACTCCGCACACCGTGAAGGTCGCGCACCTCACCGCGGATCAGCTTCGTGAAATCGCGAAGACTAAGATGCCGGATCTCAACGCTAACGACATCGACAACGCTGCTCGCATCATTGCTGGCACCGCTCGCTCGATGGGCGTCACCACCGACGAAATCTGATAGCCAGCAACATCTGGCACGTGGTAGGGCCCTGAGCTGGTCCGTTCCCCCACAGCTGCTAAGAAGGAGACAAGCAGAATGGCAAAGCGCTCAAAGAATTACCGTAAAGCGGCCGAGCTGATTCAGCCCGGCGAGCTTTATTCGCCGAGCGAGGCATTCGACCTCGCGAAGAAGACTTCGATAACGAAGTTCGCCTCCACCGTTGAGGTGATGTTCCGTCTGAACGTTGATCCGCGTAAGGCTGATCAGCTCGTTCGCGGCACTGTTTCCCTTCCCCACGGCACAGGCAAGACCGCTAAGGTCGTTGTTTTTGCTGTTGGTGAGAAGGCGCAGGCTGCTCTTGAAGCTGGCGCCGACGTCGTCGGCGATGACGATCTGATCGCGAAGGTTGCCGACGGCTGGACTGACTTCGACGCCGCCGTCGCAACCCCCGATATGATGGGTAAGGTTGGTCGCCTGGGTCGTGTGCTCGGTCCGCGTAACCTCATGCCGAATCCGAAGACTGGCACCGTGACCATGGATGTGGCCAAAGCAGTCAAGGATATCAAGGGTGGTCGTATCGAGTTTCGCGTTGACAAGCACGGTAATCTCGCGTTCATCGTGGGTAACACCGACTTCGAGCTTGATCAGCTGATCGAGAACTACAACGCTGCTGCTGAAGAGATTTTGCGCCTGAAGCCTGCTTCGGCAAAGGGACGCTACATCACCAAGGCAACCGTGTCGACGACGATGGGGCCGGGTATCCCGTTGGATGCCACCAAGACTCGTACCGAAGCCTGATCTTCGAAGAATGTTAAGCAATGGGTCTCGCACCGATTGTGTGAGGCCCATTGCTTTACAATTGTGTGGAGAAAATTTGAGGGAGGCGCCATGAATCGACCGTTCGTCATCGGAATTGCAGGAGGAACAGGAAGCGGTAAAACGACGCTGACAAACGCGATAGCAACGCGTTATCAGGGTAAAACGGCTGTGGTGTACCACGACAATTACTACAAGGCTCATGATGATCTCGATTATGAGCACCGTGCTGCGCTGAATTATGACTCCCCAGATGCATTTGATAATGACCTGATGATTGCAGATCTGCGTGCGCTGGTGTCCGGTAGTGCTATCGAATCTCCGGTCTACGATTATGCCGCTCATAATCGTTCTGCCGATACGACGCATGTTGAACCTGCACCCGTGATTTTGGTCGAAGGTATCCTCATCTTTCATGATCCGCGCATGTGCGATTTGTTCGATGTGAAAATTTTTGTGGATACTGATGCAGACGTCAGAATCATGCGCCGAATTAAGCGTGATGTCCTTGAGCGTGGGCGTTCCATTGAATCAGTGGAAGCTCAGTATTTGACAACAGTGAAACCGATGCACGAACTCTATGTTGAACCCTCGAAACGTCGCGCGGATCTCATTGTGCCTGAGGGAGGCCAAAATCTTGTAGCACTCGATATGCTTTTCCACCGCATTGCACATGAGCTGGGAGGGGAACCGCGCTGAGTAATGACAGCGCTTGTGCCATATCGATCATTCAGCTTTGATGTGACCCTCATCGAGTAGCACGCTGCATCGTCGTGGTATGTGCCACGAAACGAAATTCGCGCTAGACAGAGTCGACGGCGATCGGTACGCTAAAGAACGCCCAAGACCGCAGGTCCCACTTCGGGATAAATACGAAACGTAGCCAGCGCAGGTGAGAATTCCATACTTCCTTGATTTGCTAGGGAGAGTTTGGCCTCGCACCTGTTTGTGCGAGGTTTTTTATTTGCTCTGCGGCGTACAACGGAAGGAGGTCCCATGGCACGGACCGATAAGTCTGCAGCGATTGCAGAGCTCAAGGATCTGTTCCAGAACTCTGCAGCCGTTCTCGTCACCGAGTATCGCGGACTGACTGTGGAGCAGATGAAGAAGCTTCGTCGCGCTCTTGGTCAGGAAGCACACTACACGGTTGCGAAGAACACCCTCGCTCGCATCGCGGCCAAAGAAGCTGGCGTCGAAGGACTTGACGACTACCTCAAGGGCCCCGTTGCACTTGCATTCGTTTCCGGTGACATCGCTTCCGCAGCTAAGGCTATTAAGAACTTCTCCAAGGAACATGATGCCCTGATTACTAAGGGCGGCGTTCTCGAAGGCAATGTTCTTGATGCCGAAGGTGTCAAGAAGCTCGCCGATCTCGAATCTCGCGAGGTTCTGCTTGGAAAGACCGCTGGCGTCCTCAAGGCGTCGCTCTACCAGGCTGCTTACATGTTCACCGCGCCGCTGGTCAAGACAGTGCGCACCGTGGACGCCCTGCGCGCGAAGCAGGAAGAAGCTGCCTGATCGGCAGCGCAAAACCAATATTTATCTGCCTCGCAAGTAGGCAAAAGGAAGGAAGGCCACCATGGCTAAGCTCACTGCTGAAGAGCTCATCGAAGCATTCAAGGAGCTCACTCTCGTTGAGCTCTCGGACTTCGTGAAGAAGTTCGAAGAGGAATTTGATGTTGAGGCTGCTGCTCCGGTTGCTGCCGTTGCTGCTGCTCCGGCTGCTGGCGGCGAGGCCGCTGCTGCCGAAGAGAAGGATGAGTTTGACGTTGTCATCGCATCCGCAGGCGACAAGAAGATCCAGGTCATCAAGGAGGTGCGCGCTCTTACCTCGCTCGGTCTGAAGGAAGCAAAGGAGCTCGTTGACTCCGCTCCTAAGGCTGTTCTCGAAGGTGTTAACAAGGAGACCGCCGAGAAGGCTAAGGAAGCTCTCGAAGGCGCCGGCGCCACCATTGAGCTCAAGTGATTTACGCGGCGTAGCCGCTGTTCACTTCAGGAAAGCCCCAGCATGAGCTGGGGCTTTCCTTGTTTTCTCCATGTGATGTCTGTGAAAGAAGTGCGGGCGTGTTCTATAGCTACCGACGTCGGGCGGCGGGTCGGGTTGCGAAGATAGGCGGTTCGTGGGAAAGTCGTACCCGAGGTTTTCCTCGGTTACATTCTGTGCAATCGATGAAACCGCCACCAGCACCGGTGACGGATCTTCGAGGATTGTCCAGACATTATGGTGTCGTGACCCTCTCCACATGGGTGAGGGCTGGACTTGTGTATCCCAAACGTGTAAATTTGAAACTTGCCGTGGCATCTTTGTGCCCAAAATTGAACGTTACACGTCCGATTGGCCCTAAAGCCCGCGGTTTTTAGCCTTACCGGATCAAGGGAAGGAAGCCCCTTTGGCTGCTTCGAGCACCTCTAAGCCTACTGTTGTTGACGGCCGCCTCGCTGCTGACCGCGTCTCGTTCGCAAAGATTCACGAGCCTCTCGCCGTGCCGGATTTGCTGGGTTTGCAAACCTCCAGCTACCGCTGGTTGATCGGCGCCCCCGAATGGCGTGAGAACGCCCAACCGGGGGAGAAATCGGGTCTTGAAGAGATTTTTGAAGAAGTCTCCCCGATTGAGAACACTGCCCAAACTATGGGCCTGGTTCTTTCCAACCCGCATCTTGAGGAAGAAAAAGCCTCGATGGCGGAGTGCAAGGAAAAGGATCTGACATACTCGGCGGCTCTGTACGTGACCGCTGAATTCCAGAACTATGAGACTGGCGAAATCAAGTCCCAGACCACCTTTATTGGCGATTTCCCGTTGATGACACCGCAAGGAACCTTCATCATCAACGGTACCGAGCGTGTTGTGGTCTCCCAGCTCGTTCGTTCGCCAGGCGTTTACTTCGAAACCGCTGCTGACAAGACCTCCGACAAGTTGATCTACTCAACCAAGATCATTCCGTCGCGTGGTGCTTGGCTTGAGTTTGAAATCGACAAGCGCGACGCCGTTGGTGTGCGAGTGGATCGCAAGCGTAAGCAGTCGGTCACAGTCTTCCTCAAGGCGATCGGTATGTCGGAGTCGGAGATCCGTGAGGAATTCGCTGATTACCCGGTTCTCATCGACACACTTGAGAAGGACACCGTCCACACTCAGGAAGAAGCTCTGACGGATCTGTACCGCAAGCTTCGCCCAGGTGAGCCGCCGACGGCGGAGGCGGGTCGTTCCCTCCTTCGCAATTTCTACTTCAACCCCAAGCGTTACGACCTCGCTAAGGTCGGCCGCTACAAGGTCAACACCAAGCTTGGTCTGGACACAGCAGCGACTGAACGCCAGCTCACGATTGCCGATATCACAGCCACGATCCGTTACCTCCTCGCGCTTCATGCGGGCGAGACTGAGACTGTCACCGCCGAAGGCGGTAGCGCTGTCCCTGTGGAGAACGACGATATCGATCACTTCGGCAACCGCCGTATCCGCGCTGTGGGCGAATTGATTCAAAACCAGGTTCGTACCGGTTTGTCGCGCCTAGATCGCATGGTTCGTGAGCGGATGACCACTCAGGAAGCAGAAGCGATCACCCCGTCGTCGCTGATCAACATCCGCCCGATCGTTGCCGCGATCAAAGAGTTCTTCGGCACATCGCAGCTGTCGCAGTTTATGGATCAGAATAACCCGCTGGCTGGTCTGACCCACAAGCGTCGTCTGTCTGCTCTGGGTCCAGGCGGTTTGTCACGTGACCGCGCCTCGATGGAAGTTCGAGATGTTCACCCGTCCCACTACGGACGTATGTGCCCTATTGAGACACCAGAAGGCCCCAACATTGGTCTGATTGGCTCGCTCGCATCTTACGGTCGTGTCAATTCCTTCGGCTTCATCGAGACCCCATACCGTAAGGTTGTTGACGGCAAGGTGACCGATGAGATTGAGTACCTCAACGCTACTGATGAAGATCGCTATGCTATCGCTCAGGCATCAGCTCCGCTGAACGCTGACGGCTCCTTCCGTGACGAAGAAGTCCTCGTGCGTCTGCCTGGTGGCGAGCCAGCGCTGATCGAAGCTCGCGAAGTGGGCTACATGGACGTGTCCGCACGTCAGATGGTGTCCGTTGGTACAGCTTCGATTCCGTTCCTCGAGCATGACGACGCTAACCGAGCTCTCATGGGTGCTAACATGCAGCGCCAGGCCGTGCCGTTGCTTCGCCCAACTGCTCCACTCGTGGGTACCGGCGTCGAGATCCGTACCGCCGTTGATTCTGGCGACGTTACCGTGGCACTCGCACCGGGCGTTGTCACTGAAGTCTCTGCGGATGCTGTTCACGTGGAAGAAGATTCCGGCAAGCACCGTGTATACCGATTGGCGAAGTTTGAGCGTTCCAATCCAGGTAACTGCACCAACCAGAAGGTGGCCGTGAACGAAGGCGACCGCCTCGAAAAGGGTTCGCTTATTGCTGACGGTCCGGCAACCGACGGTGGCGAACTTGCTCTCGGTCAGAACCTTCTCGTGGCTTTCATGGCATGGAATGGTTACAACTACGAGGACGCGATCATCCTGTCTCAGCGTGTTCAGTCCGAAGACATCCTCACCTCGATCCATATTGAGGAGCATGAGGTTGATGCTCGTGACACCAAGCTCGGACCGGAAGAGATCACCCGAGATATCCCGAACGTTTCGGAAGATACCCTGGCAAACCTCGACGAGCGTGGCATCATCCGTATTGGTGCTGAAGTCAAGGCTGGCGACATTCTCGTTGGCAAGATCACTCCAAAGGGTGAAACTGAGCTCACCTCTGAAGAGCGACTTCTTCGCGCAATCTTCGGTGAGAAGGCGAAAGAAGTGCGCGACACCTCGATGCGCGTGCCACATGGTGAGTGGGGCATCGTCATCGGTGTTCACGAGTTCTCTGCTGAGAACCACGACGAACTTGCTGCTGATGTCCGCCAGTCCGTGCGCGTGCTGATTGCTCAGCGACGCAAGATCGTCATTGGCGATAAGATGGCAGGACGTCATGGTAACAAGGGTGTTGTTTCGCGCATTCTTCCGCTCGAGGATATGCCGTTCCTTGAGGACGGAACACCTGTTGATGTTGTCCTGAACCCGTTGGGTGTGCCGAGCCGTATGAACCTCGGTCAGGTCTTCGAGCTCCACCTTGGCTGGATTGCTAAGCAGGGGTGGGATGCAACCGAAGCGCGTGCCAACGGCGAAGAGTGGGCGAATCGCATTCCAGATGAAGCTGTGATCGGTCACCCACACCGTCTTGTGTCCACTCCAGTATTCGACGGTGTCCGCCACGATGAGCTTTCGGGTCTCCTGGCTAACACCCTCCCCAACCGCGACGGTGATCGCATGGTCGATGGCTCTGGTAAGGCTCGTCTGTTTGACGGTCGTACCGGTGAACCGTTCCCTGAGCGCGTCTCGGTGGGCTACATGTACATGCTCAAGCTCCATCACTTGGTGGATGACAAGATCCACGCCCGTTCCACGGGCCCGTACTCGATGGTGACCCAGCAGCCACTTGGTGGTAAGGCACAGTTCGGCGGACAGCGTTTCGGCGAGATGGAAGTGTGGGCGCTCGAAGCATACGGCGCTGCACACACTCTTCAGGAAATGTTGACCATCAAATCCGACGATACTGTCGGCCGCGTCAAAGTGTACGAGGCAATCGTGAAGGGCGACAACGTGCCCGAGCCGGGTATCCCGGAGTCCTTCAAGGTTTTGGTACAGGAAATGCGTTCCCTGTGCCTCAATGTTGAAGCTCTTGATGCCGCAGGCAATCCGATCAACCTGCAGGATTCGGACGAAGATGCGTTCCGTGCCCCGCAGTCGGCTGGAATCTCCACAGGTCTCGAAGGCCTGACCACGGGTGCGGATTTCTGATCCCACTGAAAACTTGTTGCGGGCGGGCCGCGCCGCTCGCCCGCAACGAGTGAACTGATATCAGGCGTAAAAATTGAGGAAGTAGGAATCTTGCTCGACGTTAATCTGTTCGATCAGCTTCATATTGCTCTTGCGACGTCGGAAGACATTCGCAAGTGGTCGCATGGCACAGTGACCAAGCCAGAGACCATCAACTACCGCACCCTCAAGCCAGAGAAAGACGGCTTGTTCGGTGAGCAAATCTTTGGTCCGACCCGTGATTGGGAATGTGCGTGTGGTAAGTACAAGCGCCCCCGTTACAAGGGCATTGTCTGTGAGCGCTGTGGTGTAGAAGTCACTCGCTCCAAGGTGCGCCGTGAGCGCATGGGTCATATTGAGCTTGCTGCTCCTGTGACTCATATTTGGTACTTCAAGGGCGTTCCGTCGCGTCTTGGCTACCTCATGGATATCGCTCCGAAAGATCTGGAAAAGGTCATCTACTTTGCTGCCTACATGGTGACAGATGTCGACGAAGAGCGTCGTCATAATGACCTTCCATCTCTGACGGCTGAGTACGAGCTTGAGCGCGAAAACATCATCAAGGATCGCGACGCTGCTGTCGAACGCGCACTCAAAGCTGAAGAGGCGGCTCTTGCCGAAGCTGAAGCCGCCGACGCTGATGCTGCAGCTCGCGCCAAGATCAAGCGTAATGCTGAATCGGACACGCGTCGTGTGCGCCGTCAGTACGAAGAAGACCTCGCCCGTCTGGAGTCTGTGTGGGATAAATTCACCAAACTCAAGGTTGGCGACCTTGAGGGCGATGAAGAGTCCTACCGTGAAATGAATCTTCGTTGGGGTGACTACTTTGAAGCTTCGCGCGGTGCAGAAGCTGTGCAGAAGCGTCTGAAGAACTTCGATCTCCAGGCTGAGCACGATCTTCTTGTTGAGCAGATCGAGACCGGTACTGCCCAGCGCAAGACCCGCGCCCTGAAGCGAATCAAGGTTGTCAACGCGTTCCTTCACTCGGGTATTGCTCCTGAATCGATGGTTCTTGATGCGATTCCGGTGATTCCGCCGGATCTGCGCCCAATGGTTCAGCTTGACGGTGGCCGCTTCGCGACGTCGGATCTCAACGATCTTTACCGCCGCGTGATCAACCGCAACAACCGTCTCCAGCGTATGCTCGATCTCAATGCGCCGGAAATCATGGTGAACAACGAAAAACGTATGCTTCAGGAAGCTGTCGATGCGCTCTTCGACAATGGCCGCCGTGGACGCCCTGTTCAGGGTGCCGGTAACCGTCCGCTGAAGTCGTTGTCTGACATGCTCAAGGGTAAGCAAGGTCGTTTCCGTCAGAACCTTCTGGGCAAGCGAGTGGACTACTCGGGTCGTTCGGTTATTGTCGTGGGTCCGACCCTCAAGCTTCACCAGTGTGGTCTTCCAAAGACCATGGCTCTGGAGCTGTTCAAGCCATTTGTTCAGAAGCGTCTTGTGGATCTCGAGCTTGCGAAGAATATCAAGGCGGCAAAGCGCCTGATCGATCGTCAGCGCGACGAGGTCTTCGATGTGCTCGAAGAGGTTATTAAGGAGCACCCGGTTCTGCTCAACCGTGCACCAACTCTGCACCGTCTGGGCATCCAGGCCTTCGAGCCACAGCTGATTGAAGGTAAGGCAATCCGTCTCCATCCGCTCGTGTGTTCCGCGTTCAACGCTGACTTCGATGGCGATCAGATGGCTGTTCACCTTCCGTTGTCTGTTGAGGCACAGGCCGAGGCTCGTATCCTCATGCTCTCGGCTAACAACATTCTCAAGCCGTCCGATGGTCGTCCGGTGACTGTTCCAGCTCAGGACATGATTATTGGTCTGTACCACTTGACGATGCTCCGTCCAGGAGCCGTAGGTGAAGGCCACTACTTCACGTCGATGGCTGAGGCGGAGATGGCCAAGGATTTGGGTAAGCTCAATCTTGAGGCTGAGTGCTACATTCGCTTCCACGCCGGTGATATCACCTTGCCGCGTGACTGGGAAGCTCCGGAGGGCTATGAAGAGGGCGACGACATCATCCTCAAGACCTCCCTTGGCCGTGCGCTGTTCAACGAAGCGCTCCCAACCACGTTCCCGTACGTCAACAAGGTCGTCAACAAGAAGGTTCTCGGCTCGCTCGTGAACGAGCTCGCTGAACGTTACCCGAAGGTCGACGTCGGTGCGTCGCTCGATGCACTGAAGAACACCGGTTACTACTGGGGCGGTCGTTCCGGCGTTACCATCGCTGTGTCTGATGTTGCGACTCCGCCAAACAAGGCAGAGATCCTGGAGAAGGCTGAAGCTCGCGCCGCAAAGATCGAGCAGGACTTCCAGGAAGGTAACATCCGCGATTCGGATCGCCGTCGTGACCTGGTGAGCCTGTGGACCGAAGTGACCGATACAGTTGCTGACGAAATGCGTGCCCACTTTGATGACTTCAACAACATCAACCAGATGGTGTCGTCGGGTGCTCGTGGTAACTGGATGCAGATTCGCCAGGTGGCGGGTATGCGCGGTCTCGTGGCTGACCCGAAGGGTGAAATTATTCCTCGCCCGATTAAGTCGAACTACTACGAAGGCCTGTCCGCTCTTGAGTACTTCACGGCAACGCACGGTGCTCGTAAGGGCCTGGCCGATACGGCTCTGCGTACCGCTGACTCAGGCTACCTCACCCGTCGTCTGGTGGACGTTGCTCAGGATGTTATCGTTCGTGAAGCAGACTGCGGTACGCGCCGTGGTCTAACTAAGTCGATCGTCGAAATCGACGCCGATCGTCACGAAATTCGTCTGGTCAACGGTCAGCGTGTGACGGAGAAGGAAGTTTCCGCTGCTGATTGGGCAGCTGGAGAAGTCTTGCCACACGAAGAGATCGACACCTCGGTTTACGCTCGTACCCTTGCGAAGGATGCGGTCGACGCTGAGGGCAACGTTGTGATCGCTGCCGGTACCGATATTGGTGACGTTGCGCTGGAGAAGATGCTCGCAGCAGGAATCAAGGAGATTTCGGTTCGTTCCGTTCTCACCTGTGATTCGCGCGTGGGTACTTGCGCAATGTGCTACGGCCGCTCGCTGGCGACCGGCAAGCTGGTTGATATCGGTGAAGCCGTCGGTATTGTCTCGGCACAGTCAATTGGAGAGCCTGGTACTCAGTTGACAATGCGTACCTTCCACACTGGTGGTGCCGCATCGGCAGAGGATATTACCCAGGGTCTTCCACGTGTTCAGGAGCTTTTCGAAGCGCGTACACCAAAGGGTGAGGCTCCGATCGTTGAGGCGGCCGGCAAGTTGGAGATTGAGGATCTGGAGCGTTCGCGTCGCCTGATCATCAAGCGTGACGACGGCGACGAGGACATCACATACCTCGTGGCGAAGCGCGCTAAACTTCTCGTTCCCGAAGGATCGCATGTCGAGGTTGGACAGCAGCTTGTTGAGGGCTCGGTTGACCCGAAGAAGGTTCTGCGTATCTCCGGTCGTCGCACGGCACAGCTTCACCTCGTTTCCGAGGTTCAGCACGTGTACCGCTCGCAGGGCGTGGAGATCCACGACAAGCACATCGAGGTGATCGTTCGCCAGATGCTGCGTCGTGTTACGGTGCTCGACTCGGGTGAATCGACGCTTCTGCCAGGTGAGCTCGTTGACGTCTCCGTCTTCGAAGACGCCAACCGCGCAACTTTGGCAAACGGCGGAAAGCCAGCTTCTGGCCGCCCAGAGTTGATGGGTATTACCAAGGCATCGCTTGCTACCGACTCGTGGCTATCAGCCGCGTCGTTCCAGGAGACCACGAAGGTTCTGACGGAAGCAGCATTGAACTCCAAGTCGGATCCGCTTGCGGGTCTTAAGGAGAACGTTATCCTCGGTAAGCTCATCCCAGCTGGTACTGGTTTGGAGACGTTGCGTCACGTCTCGGTTGAGCCAACACCTGAAGCTCGCTCGGAGTATGAGTCGGTGAATTCCTTTGTTGGAAATTCCGGCGAGTATGACGATCTTTACGGTTACTCATCGATGGATTTTGACTCCGGCCTCGGTTACGGATTCAATAACTTCTGATACCGTGTGTATGGAGAGAGCCCCACGAAAGTGGGGCTTTTTCCATACCTTCATGTAGGTAAAACAAGGCCGATACATGTACGGAAAACAAGATCGATACATGTACGGAAAACAAGATCGATACACAGCATGTAGAATGAGTCGCATTATTGACAGCGCAATTTTTTCTGTACGATCAAGGCACAATTCCCACGCTGTCAGTGAGAGACAACTGACGTTTACTCTCACTGGAGGAACGATGAAGTTCGCCCGAAAAGTCTGTGTACTCGCATCTCTATCCGCGATTGTCCTCGGTGTCCCGGAGATTGTGTTAGCATCCTCGAAAGATGAAACAAAACGCAGCACTTCGGGTACTACTTACACTCTGTCCGGCAAGAATATTCGCGGCGGATTATCGGCAAATCGACATGCTGCAGATGCAACGGTTTGCCAAGATGTGAAATGGTCATGGGATCGGTGCAGTAAGCCGTTAACGGTGACACGATAATCTGAGCGAGAGGCGATACTCCATGATTGTGAGAGAAGGCAAGAACCTCCGATTTTCCTATGGCTCCCGTGAAGTCTTTTCTGATTTAAATATTGAACTTCCACGAGGGTTAACTGGACTGGTTGGACCCAATGGGGCAGGCAAGACCACTGTTTTGCGCATCTTAGCTGGCATCATCAAGCCGTCATCAGGGTATGTGATGCACGACGGAGAGAAAATTCTCTCGGCTCGTTCGCGGTCAGTTCTCCGTCAGAAAACTGGATATCTCCCACAAAATCCGACGTGGACGTCGTTGACTTCTGTTGGAGACTTTGTCGAGTATTGTTTTCGGATGAATGGCGGTCGCAACGAAGTAAGCCGCGCAGTCGCAGCCGCTCTCGAAGCCACGAATGTGTACCAATTGAGAGATCGTAAGATTGGTCAGCTTTCTGGGGGAGAGCGCCGCCGAGTGTATCTTGCAGGAGCGATTGTTCACAGTCCTGAAGTCGTTATTCTTGATGAGCCCACAGTGGGTTTAGACCCTGAGCAACGTATCCATTTCCGACAGATGGTAGAAAACCTTGCCACTGAGAGTACGGTTTTACTTTCAACCCACATCATTGAAGACCTCAGCGGAATAGCTCACGCAATCAGCGTATTAAACGAGGGCAAAGTGATCTGGAATGGCACTGTTGACGCTCTGCGTTCATATGGTGAGGGAGCGAAAGGGATGTCTGATTTGGAAGCGGGGTATCTGTATGTCTTGGGCCATTAAACATCTTTGGTTTGTTCTAGCGCTCGGCATCACTGCCGCTCTGACACTCCTGTCCTATTTTCTTTCATATTCGCAAACCCATATCTCCTATATATGGGAGATTGACTCAGCGTTATCGGCAACCACTATTGTCGCTCCTGTCTTAGCGGGGCTCGCTGCGGTGCGCTCATGGGTGCAACAATCACGAGCAGAAATCATCTCGAGTTTTCCTGCACGAGGTCAGTTTCTCGCATACGTTGCCGATCCCATCGCGATGTCTGGTGGAGCTATCTTTGGCATAGCATTAGCATCTGCAGTTGTTACTGCGATCAGTTTGGCGCACGGTAACGCTTTTGCATGGTTAGCACTTGCTCCTCTGCCCGTGGCAATCGCACATATCATCGCGATGATCTTTTTGGGGGCAGGATTGGGGTATATTTTTCCCTATTTGCTCACCGGACCGCTTGTTGTTATTGCGCTTTATATTGCGACTGCCTTCGATGTCGGAGGCTTATCGGTTGCGGGAGATTATGCGGGTGCATCGGTCGAATGGTTGGGGCAGATGCAATACTCGACGCGTGCCTTACTTTTTCTCCTCGTATCATTTCTTGCTTTCGTTATCGGTGGGCTCGCAGTACTCACGGCGAATGCATACAAGAATATGACGCTTTCGTCGATAGGCATTGTTTTATTTATCGTGGCTTTGTCCTCTTTCACCCTCCAACGTGATATCCCCTTATGGGAGAATCGTCCATTCGTCGCATGTGCGAACGTAGGTCACTCGGATATCAATATTTGTGTTCCTAACGAACAAAAACATGCGTTGGCTCACATCACTCGGAAACTTGAGTCGCCCGTGAATCGGCTCGTGCAGCTAGATCTGGGTGTGCGAGGGGAAAAAGTGACAATACCGGGATCTATGAGTTTCGCAGACATTGTCTCGAAGTC
Organism: Arcanobacterium sp. (ex Cirak et al. 2026); assembly: GCF_053585065.1. Classification (NCBI taxonomy): domain Bacteria; kingdom Bacillati; phylum Actinomycetota; class Actinomycetes; order Actinomycetales; family Actinomycetaceae; genus Arcanobacterium; species Arcanobacterium sp. (ex Cirak et al. 2026). The sequence goes on along the minus strand of NZ_JBQJCE010000004.1, from coordinate 37,029 downwards.
TGCATTGGACACCTCGACAGCTATGAATTTTCTTTGGGAATTTTCGTGTGTGTCACAGATGTCTGAGGAAGCACGAGACCAGATACCGGCCGAAACGCGCTTCGAGATGACGGATGCACGCGAGGAAGTCGCACGATGGTTGCTTGGCGAAAGTGATATTGTTCGAGCTCGCAACGCCTACACTGTGATGACAAGTGCATGTGACGGTTGAAATGAGAACATTCGCCAAAATTTGGATTCGTATTCCAAGCTTCGTTGCGACTTTAGTGGCAACATTCTTTATTTCTGGAATAGGGGATACGTATTCGCTTGACGTGTTATTCAGATATGAGGCAGAGTTCGTCCCGTTCTATGTGCTTGTATTCCTCGTGCCTGTCGGTTTTATTCCGAGCTTCACTTCACCAAGTCTTGAGATTGAGGAATGTTTCCCTGTTTCACCCCGATTCCGCTATCGCTTGTTGCTTGTATTATGTGTGCCATTGGCTGCAGTTTTGTGTTTGGCTGCTGCTGTCCCTCTCCTTGGGCTGTCGTTTGGATCTTTAGCTATCGCCGCCCGAAATGTGATTGGAGGACTGGGCATCATCCTTGTCTCAAGGCATTTTTTCTCAATGGAATACTCGTGGATACTACCAGTGACGTACGCGGGGCTATGTTGGGTTCTTGGAGCACCAGACTATTCGCAGATCGCCTACCCGTGGGCGCTACCACTTCGTGACGGCTCCGACGTCGTAGCGGCGCTGAGCTTCTGTTGCGTGTATGTGTTGGGCGCACGATTTTTTGTCACAGGTAAATAACGCAGGACATAAGTTGTGAGGCTCGTTCTTGATTTTGGAAATGTGCCCGACCCCACCTGCGTCGGTGAATACATACTTTTGACGTTTTGCTCCCGCGGGCACTATTCTTGACAATGGTGCCCGTTCCGGGGGCTTTATGTTGCCCTGTTTGGAAAGAGCCATTGCCTCCACGCAATGAATTTTTCCAACTTGAAGCCCACGGACGTGATGAGGGGACGGTGTCCCTCTGACCGCAGGCTGAAGTGAAAAGGGCTTGGCAGGCGGGCAAAACTGACGAAATCATTCGACATAGGAGTAATAGTGCCAACTATTCAGCAGCTGGTCCGTAAGGGCCGCTCGAACAAGTCGAGTGCATCCTCTACTCGCGCGCTGAAGGGTTCCCCACAGCGTCGAGGCGTGTGCACCCGCGTCTACACCACCACTCCGAAGAAGCCGAACTCGGCTCTTCGTAAGGTTGCCCGTGTGCGTCTTTCCTCGGGTATCGAGGTCTCCGCATACATCCCAGGTGAGGGTCACAACCTCCAGGAGCACTCGATCGTGCTCGTTCGTGGAGGCCGTGTGAAGGATCTCCCGGGTGTTCGTTACCACATCGTCCGCGGCGCGCTTGACACCCAGGGTGTGAAGAACCGTTCGCAGGGACGTTCCAAGTACGGTGCGAAGAAGGAGAAGAAGTAATGGCACGTAAGGGCCCAATCAAGAAGCGCCCGTTGGTGGCCGATCCGGTTCACCACTCGCAGCTCGTTACCCAGCTCATTAACCGCGTTCTGCTCGACGGTAAGAAGACGAAGGCAGAGGCTATTGTTTACGGTGCGCTCGCAGGTGTCGCCGCAAAGACCAGCCAAGAACCGCTCGACGTTCTCAAGCGCGCGATGGAAAACATCCGCCCGCAGCTCGAAGTTCGTTCGCGCCGCGTCGGTGGTGCGACCTACCAGGTTCCAACCGAAGTCAAGCCGAACCGTGCTAACACGCTCGCTCTGCGCTGGCTCGTTGATTTCTCCCGCCAGCGTCGTGAGAACACCATGCAGGATCGTCTCATGAACGAGATCATGGACGCTGCAAATGGCCTCGGAGCTGCTGTGAAGCGCCGCGAGGATATGCACCGTATGGCTGAGGCTAACCGCGCCTTCGCCCACTACCGTTGGTAATCGAAGGGAGCTATCCAAGTGGCAGAGCATAAGGTTATTACAGACCTCAGCCGCGTTCGTAACATTGGTATTATGGCGCACATCGACGCCGGTAAGACCACCACGACCGAGCGCATTCTTTTCTACACCGGTATCAACTACAAGATCGGTGAAACCCACGACGGCGCTTCGACAACCGACTGGATGGAGCAGGAGAAGGAGCGCGGCATCACGATTACGTCGGCTGCTGTGACCTCCTACTGGAAGAACGCTCGGGGCAAGGATGTTCAGATCAACATCATCGACACCCCTGGCCACGTTGACTTCACTGTTGAGGTGGAGCGTTCGCTGCGTGTCCTCGACGGCGCTGTTGCAGTGTTCGACGGTAAGGAAGGCGTGGAGCCACAGTCAGAGACTGTGTGGCGCCAGGCCGACAAGTACGATGTTCCGCGCGTCTGCTTCATCAACAAGATGGACAAGATGGGTGCGGACTTCTATTTCTCCGTGCAGACCATCAAGGAACGTCTCAAGGCAAAGCCGCTCGTTCTTAACCTGCCGATCGGTGCTGAGTCAGAGCTCTCCGGCGTCGTCGATCTGCTCAAGATGAAGGCAATCCGATTCCCGGCGAAGGACGACAAGGGGAACGACACCCTCGGTTCTGTCGTTGTGGAAGAGGAAATTCCAGCAGATATGCTCGATAAAGCGGAAGAGTACCGCAACGAGCTTATCGAGACCATCGCTGAGAATGACGAAGAATTGCTCGAGAAGTACCTCGGTGGCGAAGAGCCAACCGTGGAAGAGATGAAGGCAGTTATTCGCCGTATGACGATCGCTTCTGAGGCGTTCCCAGTCTTCGCTGGTTCGGCCTACAAGAATATCGGCGTGCAGCCAATTCTCGACGCTGTTGTGGATTACCTCCCCTCACCGCTCGACATTGGTGCTGTTCATGGTCATGATCCGAAGGATGAAGAAGTCGAGCTCACCCGTGAGCCTTCAGAGGATGCCCCGTTCTCCGCTCTTGCCTTCAAGATTGCCGTTCACCCGTTCTTCGGGCGCCTGACTTTCGTCCGTATTTACTCGGGCAAAGTTTCGCAGGGTGACCAGGTTCTCAACGCCACCAAGGGTAAGAAGGAGCGCATCGGAAAGATTTTCCAGATGCACTCGAACAAGGAAAACCCGGTTGATGCTGCACACGCAGGTCACATTTACGCCGTCGTTGGTCTCAAGGACACCACCACGGGTGATTCTTTGACTGATGTCAACCACCCCATCTCGCTCGAATCGATGACCTTCCCGGATCCAGTGATCCACGTGGCCATCGAGCCGAAGTCGAAGGCTGACCAGGAGAAGCTGGGTCTCGCTATCCAGAAGCTGGCTGAAGAGGATCCGACCTTTACGGTTCGCCTCGATGATGAGTCTGGTCAGACCGTTATTGGCGGCATGGGTGAGCTCCACCTTGATATTCTTGTCGACCGTATGCGTCGTGAATTCAAGGTTGATGCGAATGTTGGCTCGCCGATGGTTGCTTACCGTGAGACAATCCGCGGCACTGCAAAGTCCGTCGAGTACACTCACAAGAAGCAGACCGGTGGTTCCGGTCAATTCGCAAAGGTTCTTGTGACCTTCGAGCCTCTTGAGGAGAACGAAGAAGGCAAGACCTACGAGTTTGTCGACGCCGTTACCGGCGGCCGCGTGCCGCGCGAGTACATTCCGTCAGTCGATGCTGGTATTCAGGCTGCCATGGAGAACGGTGTTCTCGCCGGTTACCCGATGGTGAACGTGAAGGCCACCCTCGAAGATGGTGCGTACCACGACGTCGATTCCTCCGAAATGGCGTTCAAGATTGCAGGCCAGATGGTATTCCGTGAGGGCGCTAAGCGCGCGAAGCCGGTTATCCTCGAACCTGTGATGGACGTGGAGGTTCGTACTCCTGAGGAGTACATGGGAGATGTGATCGGCGACCTTAACTCTCGCCGTGGTCAGATCTCCTCGATGGAGGATGCGACGGGTGTGAAGATTGTTCGCGCTCTCGTTCCGCTTTCCGAAATGTTTGGTTACATTGGCGATCTGCGTTCCAAGACGCAGGGTCGCGCGGTGTACACCATGCAGTTCGCAAAGTACCAGGAGGTTCCGAAGGCTGTGTCCGACGAAATCATCCAGAAGACCCGTGGCGAGTGAGCCAACAGGTAGATTACAATAAACAGTAACCAGTAGGTTTCTGGCCTCGGGTTAGGGAGCGTGTGCTTCCGTCCCAAAGCTATACAACCAAACAATCGAATCCCAGGAGGGGAATAGTGGCCAAGGCCAAGTACGACAAGTCCAAGCCGCATATGAATATCGGCACCATCGGTCACGTCGATCACGGTAAGACGACGACGACCGCTGCTATCACGAAGGTTCTCGCAGACAAGTACCCGGATCTGAACGAATTCACCCCGTTCGACCAGGTTGATAACGCTCCAGAAGAGCGCCAGCGCGGAATTACCATCAACGTTTCCCACGTTGAGTACCAGACCGAAAAGCGTCATTACGCTCACGTTGACGCCCCGGGCCACGCTGACTACATCAAGAACATGATTACCGGTGCCGCTCAGATGGACGGCGCAATCCTCGTGGTTGCTGCTACTGACGGCCCGATGGCTCAGACCCGTGAGCACGTTCTGCTCGCTCGCCAGGTGGGCGTGCCGCAGATCATCGTTGCCCTTAACAAGGCTGACATGGTTGACGATGAAGAGCTCCTCGAGCTCGTTGAGATGGAAGTTCGTGACCTCCTCTCGTCCCAGGATTACCCGGGTGACGATCTCCCAGTGGTGAAGATCTCGGCTCTCAAGGCTCTTGAGGGCGACGAGAAGTGGACTGCTTCCATCGAAGAGCTCATGGAAGCTGTTGACACCTACTTCGACGATCCAGTTCGCGATCTCGACAAGCCGTTCCTCATGCCGATCGAGGACGTCTTCACCATCACCGGCCGTGGTACCGTTGTGACCGGTCGTGTTGAGCGTGGCCAGCTGAACCTGAACGAAGAAGTCGAGATTCTCGGCATTCGAGCTCCTCAGAAGACCACCGTTACTGGTATTGAGATGTTCCACAAGCAGATGGACTACGCTGAGGCTGGCGAAAACTGTGGCCTCCTCCTGCGTGGCACCAAGCGTGAGGACGTTGAGCGTGGCCAGGTTGTGGCCAAGCCGGGTTCGATCACCCCGCACACCAACTTCGAAGCACAGGTCTACGTGTTGAAGAAGGAAGAGGGCGGCCGTCATAACCCGTTCTTCTCGAACTACCGTCCGCAGTTCTACTTCCGTACCACCGACGTGACCGGCATCATCACTCTCCCAGAGGGTACCGAGATGGTCATGCCTGGCGATAACACTGAGATGACCGTTGAGCTCATCCAGCCAATCGCTATGGAAGAGGGTCTTGGCTTCGCTATCCGCGAGGGTGGCCACACTGTTGGTTCAGGCCGCGTCACCAAGATCATCAAGTGATGATCTGACCGGTTAAAACAAAGGAACCCCGATGCAATGCATCGGGGTTCCTTTGTTTTCACTTGGTGCCTCAAGGTGATGGAAACATGGCGGAGTGGAACATGGGGTGGAACATAACGTCAGTTTTGGAAAATGCATAACAATGCTGGTAACATATTTCAGGTTCTTGCCAAAACGGCACTCACCAGTTCTGTTATTTCGTGTGTTTGGACACGATCTAATGAATGAAATTGCCTCGTCTGGGGAATTTCTGACATACTGGTTCAGTTGCCCGGGAGGGCTTTAAGAACTTGGCCGATCTGCAAAAGCAGACCGGTACATTGAATGGTTCATCAAAATCACATAGGGCTTGACGGATTGCGACTCATCATCGTGCGGCACGCCCATGCTTATGGGATTTTGGTTAGCCGCGGTAGAGAGAGGGAGACGACGCCATGGCGGGACAAAAGATCCGCATCCGTCTGAAGTCTTATGACCACGAGGTCATCGACAACGCAGCGAAAAAGCTCGTCGACGAAGTTACCCGTACTGGAGCGTCTGTTGTGGGACCAGTTCCGTTGCCGACCGAGAAGAATGTCTTCACGGTCATTCGCTCACCCCACAAGTACAAGGACAGTCGCGAGGCGTTTGAAATGCGTACGCATAAGCGCCTGATCGACATTGTCGATCCGACCCTGAAGACCATCGATACCCTGCGTCGTCTGGACTTGCCGGCCGATGTCAGCGTCGATATTACGCTCTGAGGTAACGCATTATGACCAAGAAAATTACTTTTGCGCCGCAGAAGCCTGCTTACAAGGCGCTTCTCGGTACCAAGCTGGGTATGACCCAGGTGTGGGATGAAGAGGGCCACCTCATTCCCGTCACCGTGGTGTCTGTTGGAAAGAACGTTGTGACGCAGATCCGCACACCTGAGGTTGACGGATACGCCGCCGTTCAGATCGGCTCTGGTGAGCTGAAGAACAAGAACGTGACCAAGCCACTTGCTGGTCATTTCGAGAAAGCCGGAGTCGCTCCGCGTCGCCATGTTGCTGAGATCCGCACCGAGGACGCTGCCGAGTACTCGCTCGGTCAGGAGCTTGGTGTTGAGACCTTCGAGGCTGGCGCAGTTGTCGATGTTATCGGCAAGTCCAAGGGCAAGGGTTTCGCCGGTGTGATGAAGCGCCACGGCTTTGCTGGTGTTTCGGCATCGCACGGCGCCCACCGTAATCACCGCAAGCCGGGTTCGATTGGCGCCTGCGCCACACCGTCCCGCGTGTTCCGCGGTATGCGCATGGCAGGACGCATGGGCTCGACCCGCGTCACCGTGCAGAACCTGACCATTCACGCGATTGACGCCGAGAACAACCTGCTTCTCGTTACCGGTGCAATTCCGGGCCCCAAGGGTGGCGTGGTCGTTATTCGTTCGTCCGTGAAGGGAGCCTGATTTTAAATGGCAGACTTCAAGGTAGACGTGCTCGATGCAACCGGTAAGAAGACCGGCGATATGACTCTGGCAGCTGATCTGTTTGACCTCGAGGTTAACATTCCGCTGATTCACCAGGTTGTCGTTGCTCAGCTTGCTGCTGCACGCCAGGGCACCCACAAGACCAAGACCCGTGGAGAGGTCTCCGGTGGTGGCGTTAAGCCGTTCAAGCAGAAGGGGACAGGCCGCGCTCGTCAGGGCTCGATCCGTGCACCGCACTTCACCGGCGGTGGAACTGTTCACGGTCCTCAGCCGCGCTCCTACGCTCAGCGCACCCCCAAGAAGATGATTGCTGCTGCTTTGCGCCAGGCTCTGTCTGACCGCGCACGCAACGGCCGCATCCACGTCGTGACCGAGTTCCTCAGTGGCGAGAAGCCTTCAACCAAGACCGCTCTCGTTCTGCTGAACAAGGTTGCACAGTCCGGTAACTCGCTCGTTGTCATCGAGCGTTCGGATGAGCTCTCAGCTCTCTCGTTGCGTAACGCACCTGAGGCACATGTGCTCTACGCCGATCAGCTCAATGCATACGATGTGCTCGTTGCGGACGACGTCATCTTCACCGAGGCTGCTCTGAACAACTGGGTTGCCGCTAATTCGAAGGAGACCACGAAGTGACTGAGTACGCAGCTTTCAAGAACAAGAACCCGCGCGACATTATCCTGGCGCCGGTAGCCTCCGAGAAGGCAGCCCGTCTGGAAGACGAGGGTAAGTACACGTTCCTCGTGCACCCGGATTCAAACAAGACCGAGATCAGACTCGCGATCGAGGAGATCTTCAAGGTCAAAGTTGATTCGGTGAACACCCAGAACCGTTACGGCAAGACTCGTCGTACTCGCAACGGCATTGGCCGTCGCAAGGCAACGAAGCGCGCTATCGTGACCCTCCGTGAGGGCTCGATCGATATCTACGGTGACATCGTCGGCTGACGCCGGCAGGACTAAGAGGAAAAGAACTCATGGGAATTCGTAAGTACAAGCCGACGACCCCGGGTCGTCGCGGTGCGAGCGTTGCCGACTTCGCCGAGATCACCCGATCCACTCCGGAGAAGTCACTGCTTCGCCCGCTTCACAAGACTGGTGGCCGCAACAACAACGGCCGCATCACCACTCGTCATAAGGGTGGCGGACACAAGCGCCAGTACCGCGTGATTGACTTCCGTCGTCACGACAAAGATGGCGTGCCAGCACGTGTTGCTCATATTGAATACGATCCGAACCGTACCGCGCGTATTGCTCTTCTGCACTACGCCGACGGTGAGAAGCGCTATATTCTGGCTCCGAATAAGCTCGTTCAGGGAGCCATGGTTGAGAACGGTTCGTCTGCTGACATTAAGCCGGGCAACAACCTCCCGCTGCGTAATATCCCGGTTGGTACCGTGATTCACGCTGTCGAGATGCGTCCGGGTGGCGGCGCCAAGATTGCACGTTCAGCTGGCACTTCGGTTCAGCTCGTTGCGAAGGAAGGTAAGCTCGCTCAGCTGCGTATGCCTTCAGGCGAAATCCGCAATGTTGATGCTCGTTGCCGCGCCACTGTTGGCGAGGTTGGCAACGCTGAGCAGTCCAACATCAACTGGGGTAAGGCCGGCCGTATGCGCTGGAAGGGCGTTCGCCCAACTGTCCGTGGTGTTGTGATGAACCCGTTCGACCACCCACATGGTGGTGGTGAAGGTAAGACTTCCGGCGGTCGCCATCCGGTTACTCCGTGGGGTAAGCCCGAGGGACGTACCCGCCATGCCAACAAGCACAGCGACAAGCTCATTGTTCGCCGTCGCAAGACCGGTAAGAAGCGCTGATCAGGAGGATATGAGCTATGCCGCGTAGTTTGAAGAAAGGCCCGTTCGTTGATGACCATCTCATGAAGAAGGTCGACGAGCAGAATGAAAAGGGCACCAAGAACGTTATTAAGACTTGGTCGCGTCGCTCGGTTATTACGCCGGACTTCCTTGGCCACACGTTCGCAGTTCACGACGGCCGGAAGCACGTTCCGGTGTTCGTCACCGAATCCATGGTTGGTCACAAGCTCGGCGAGTTCGCCCCGACGCGCACCTTCAAGGGTCACGTCAAGGACGATCGCAAGGGCCGTCGCCGCTGAGGCAAGAGGAGAGAATTATGGAAGCAAAAGCACAGGCGCGTTACGTGCGTGTGACTCCGCAGAAGTCTCGCCGCGTGGTCAACGAGATCCGTGGTATGCGTGCACTTGCAGCAGTTGATCTGCTTACATATGCGCCACAGGCGGTTGCGAAGGACGTGAAGAAGGTTCTCGAGTCGGCTCTCGCGAACGCTCGTTACGCTGCAGATGCAGCCGGTGAGAAGTTTGTCGACGGCGATTTCGTGGTTTCGGCTGCCTACGTTGACGAAGGCCCGACAATGAAGCGCATCCAGCCGCGTGCACAGGGTCGCGCAAACCGCATCCTGAAGCGCACGAGCCACATCACGGTCGTTGTCTCGAACGGCACCAAGTCCGAGAAGAAGGGAGCCTGATAATGGGACAGAAAGTTAACCCGACCGGTTTCCGCCTCGGTCTGACCACCGAGCACCGTGCCAAGTGGTTCACTGATTCGTCCAAGCCGGGTCAGAGCTATGCCGATTTCATCGGCGAAGATATCAAGATCCGTAAGATGGTCGAGAAGAACCTTGATCGCGCGGGAATCTCTCGCGTGAAGATCGAGCGCCGTTCGGAGCGCGTGGTTGTGGATATCCACACCGCACGTCCAGGAATCGTCATCGGCCGACGAGGAGCTGAAGCTGAGCGCCTTCGCGCTGATCTTGAGAAGCTTATCGGCAAGGGTATTCACCTCAACATCCTTGATGTGAAGAATCCTGAAGCTGATGCCCAGCTGATCGCACAGGGTATTGCTGAGCAGCTTGCAGCTCGCGTTTCGTTCCGTCGCGCAATGCGTAAGTCGATTCAATCGGCTCAGCGTGCTGGCGTGAAGGGTATCCGCGTATCGGTTTCAGGTCGTCTTGGCGGCGCTGAAATGTCGCGCAACGAGTTCTACCTCGAAGGTCGTGTGCCGTTGCATACGCTCCGTGCAAACATCGACTATGGCTTCTACGAGGCTAAGACCACCTTCGGCCGTATCGGTGTGAAGGTTTGGGTTTACCGTGGCGATATGACCGACGCCGAGTACGAGCGTCAGCTCAACGAGTCGTCGCGTGGCCGTGGCCGTGGCAATGGTCGCGGTGGCCGTCGTAATGACCGTGGTAACCGCGGTGGCCGTGGCAACCGCCAGGAGAACGTGAACAAGGCTGAGGCGCCTAAGGCCGAGCAGCCCGCTACTACCCAGGAAACGGAGGCCTGAGTTAAATGCTCATTCCCCGCCGCACAAAGCACCGTAAGCAGCACCGTCCCACCCGTTCGGGTATGTCCAAGGGCGGCAACACCCTGGCATTTGGCGAATACGGCATTCAGGCTCTCGAGCCGGCCTACATCACCAACCGTCAGATCGAAGCAGCACGTATTGCGATGACCCGTCACATCAAGCGTGGCGGCAAGGTGTGGATCAACATCTTCCCGGATCGCCCGCTGACCCAGAAGCCGCTTGGTACCCGTATGGGTTCAGGCAAGGGCGCTGTGGAATGGTGGATCGCAAACGTGAAGCCTGGCCGTGTTCTCTTCGAGCTCGGCGGCGTTGACGAGAACCTGGCCCGTGAGGCTATGTCTCGTGCGATGCATAAGCTTCCCATGAAGACCCGTTTTATTACCCGAGAGGAAGGTGAATGATGGCTAAGGGCATCAGCACCGCAGAGCTCGATAAGCTCACCGATGCGCAGCTCGCAGAGCGCCTTGGAGAGTCGAAGGAAGAACTGTTTAACCTTCGTTTCTCCGCCGTGACCCACCGTCTCGAGGACAGCGGTCGCCTGAAGGAAGTTCGCCGCGAAATCGCACGTATCTACACCGTTGCCCGCGAGCGTGAGTTGGGCATTCGCACCGCTCCGTCGGCAAAGAAGTGAGGAACTCAATGAGCGAGCAGATTGAAACGACCCAGCGCAATTACCGTAAGGTTCGCACGGGCTACGTTGTCAGTGAGAAAATGGACAAGACCATCGTGGTTGAAGTTAATGATCGCCGTAAGCACCCGCTTTACGGTAAGGTCATGACTCGTACCAAGAAGGTTAAGGCTCACGACGAGAATAACGAGGCGCACCTCGGCGATCTCGTCCGTATCATGGAGACCCGCCCGTTGTCTGCGACCAAGCATTTCCGCCTGGTCGAGATCATTGAGCGAGCCAAGTGATCTCGGTTTTCCGAGAAGTAACCCATCCGTTCGGCAAGGCTCGAAAGAGAACCGGCACGACGACAGGAGATAATAAATGATCCAGCAGGAGTCGCGGCTGAAAGTCGCCGATAACACCGGTGCGAAGGAAATTCTCACCATCCGTGTTCTCGGTGGCTCGAAGAGGCGCTACGCCGGAATTGGCGACACGATTGTCGCTACCGTCAAGGATGCTATCCCTGGCGGAAATGTGAAGAAGGGCGACGTCGTTAAGGCGGTTGTCGTCCGTGCAACGAAGAGCACGCGCCGCGCTGACGGTTCGTACATCAAGTTCGACGAGAACGCGGCAGTGCTCCTGAAGAACGACAACGAGCCCCGCGGAACCCGTATTTTCGGGCCCGTGGCACGCGAGCTGCGCGATAAGAAGTTTATGCGCATCGTCTCGCTCGCTCCGGAGGTGATCTGATGGCGAAGATCAAGAAGGGTGACCTGGTTCAGGTTATCGCTGGTCGCGACAAGGGTCTCCAAGGCCGCGTGCTCGAAGTCGATACCAAGCGTGATCGCGTGGTAGTCGAGGGCGTGCAGCGCGTCAAGAAGCACACAAAGGTGTCCCGCACCGAGCGCGGTGCTGCGACCGGTGGAATCGAGACCGTTGAGGCTCCGATTCACGTGTCGAACGTCGCGCTTGTTGGCCCGGACAAGAAGCCGATTCGCGTCGGCTTCCGTGAGGTCGAAGTGGAGCGTGATGGTCGTAAGAAGATCATGCGCGAGCGTATCGGCCGCCGCGCAGGAGAGGAGATCGAACTGTGACCCCTCGTAAGAAGGCTATGTACAAGGACGAAATCGTTTCTAAGCTCCAGGAGGAGTTCAAATACGAGAACGTTTCGCTCATCCCAGGTCTGTCCAAGATCGTTGTGAACATGGGTGTCGGGGACGCCGCTCGTGATTCGAAGGTGCTCGACGGTGCTATTGCCGACATCACCGCGATTACTGGCCAGAAGCCGCAGGTGACGAAGGCTCGCAAGTCGATCGCTCAGTTTAAGCTTCGCGAAGGTCAGCCGATTGGTTGCCATGTGACGCTTCGTGGCGATCGCATGTGGGAGTTCCTTGATCGTCTGCTCTCGACCGCTCTGCCGCGTATTCGCGATTTTCGCGGCCTTTCCGCGAAGCAGTTCGACGGCAATGGCAACTACACCTTCGGTCTGACGGAACAGTCTGTGTTCCACGAGATCGACATGGACAAGATTGATCGTGTCCGTGGTATGGATATCACTGTTGTCACCACTGCTAAGACCGATGACGAGGGTCGCTCGCTTCTCAAGCACCTCGGCTTCCCGTTTAAGGAGAACTGACAATGGCGAAAACGTCTCTGAAGGTAAAGGCTGCTCGTAAGCCGAAGTTTGCCGTTCGTGCCTACACGCGCTGCCAGCGCTGTGGCCGTCCACATTCGGTTTACCGCAAGTTCGGTCTCTGCCGTGTCTGCCTACGTGAGATGGCCCTCGCGGGCGAGCTCCCGGGCGTCAAGAAGTCCAGCTGGTAAGAAACTACGTCGTAGGTCCGTAAGGGAAACCACGACGAGGAAGGGCAAAAGCCCAATGTCTATGACAGACCCAATTGCAGATATGCTCACGCGTCTGCGCAACGCCAATTCGGCGTTCCACGAGTCGGTGTCTATGCCGTACTCGAAGATGAAGGCCAATATCGCCTCGATTCTCGAGCGCGAAGGCTACATCGCCAAGTTCGAGGTGGAGGAGGCGAAGGTCGGCAAGACCCTCACCCTGACCCTCAAGTACGGTTCGGGTCGCGAGCGTGCGCTCGCTGGTCTGCGTCGTATCTCGAAGCCGGGTCTTCGTGTTTACGCGAAGTCCACCAATCTCCCTCAGGTCCTCGGTGGCCTCGGCGTTGCGATTCTTTCGACTTCGTCGGGACTGCTGACCGATCGCGAGGCCAAGGACAAAGGCGTAGGCGGGGAAGTCCTCGCTTACATCTGGTAAGGAAGGAGTTCACAATGTCTCGTATTGGTAAGCTCCCTGTTGCCGTCCCCGCTGGCGTAGAGGTCAAGATTGATGGTCGCACCGTTTCGGTGAAGGGTCCTAAGGGTGAACTCACCCACGAGGTTCCTGCTCCGATCGAGGTCGCGCTCGAAGACGGCGAAATCGTCGTTACCCGTCCGAACGATGAGCGTGTTTCGCGTTCACTTCACGGCCTGACCCGCACGCTGATCAACAACAACGTGATTGGCGTGACCGAAGGCTACTCCAAGGCTCTCGAAATTGTCGGTACTGGTTACCGCGTCGTTGCCAAGGGTTCGGATCTCGAGTTTTCGCTCGGCTACTCGCACACCATCCTCGTCGAAGCTCCTGAGGGCATCACTTTCCAGGTTGATGGCCCGACGAAGTTCTCGGTGAATGGCATCAACAAGCAGCTGGTTGGCGAGATTGCTGCCCGCATCCGCAAGCTTCGTAAGCCTGAACCCTACAAGGGTAAGGGTGTTAAGTACGCCGGTGAGCAGATCCGCCGCAAGGCTGGAAAGGCTGGTAAGTGATGGCAGTATCAATCAAGGGCAAGGGCAAGTTTGTTGCTCGCGCACGCCGCCACATGCGTCTGCGCAAGCGCATCTCGGGTACCACCGAGCGTCCACGTCTCGTTGTCACCCGCTCCAACCGCCACATGGTTGCGCAGGTTATCGACGATACCGTCGGCCGTACCCTGGTGTCTGCTTCTACCCTCGAGGCCGAGCTTCGCTCTGGCTCCGAGAACAAGGTGGATAAGGCGCGCAAGGTTGGCGAGCTGATCGCCAAGCGCGCTACTGAGGCCGGAATTACTGCAGTGGTCTTTGACCGCGGCGGTAACAAGTACCATGGTCGCGTTGCTGCGGTTGCTGATGGCGCCCGCGACGGCGGACTGACCCTGTAAGGCTAAGCGAGAGGATAAAGACATGACTGCAGAGCAGCATGAAGCGAACGGCACTGGACGCGAACAGCGTCAGAGCCGCCGCGGTGGCCGCAACAATGACCGCCGCAACGATCGCCGCGCCGAGGAGAAGAATCCGTACGTCGAGCGCGTGGTCAGCATTAACCGCGTTGCGAAGACCGTCAAGGGCGGTCGTCGTATGTCGTTCACCGCTCTTGTGGTGGTTGGCGATGGCAACGGCACCGTTGGTGTCGGTTACGGCAAGGCAAAGGAAGTTCCTGCAGCAATTGCTAAGGGAACCGAGGAAGCAAAGAAGAACTTCTTCAAGGTTCCGCGCTTGGGCACCACCATCCCGCACGTTGTGCAGGGTGAAGATGCCGCCGGCGTGGTTCTCCTTCGTCCGGCTTCCCAGGGTACTGGTGTTATTGCTGGTGGCCCGGTTCGTGCGATCATGGAAGCCGCTGGCATCCACAACGTGCTGAGCAAGTCGCTCGGTTCTTCGAACGCGATCAACATCGTGCGTGGAACCATTGCGGCTCTCAAGAAGCTCGAGCAGCCTGAGGCAGTGGCAGCACGCCGCGGTCTCCCGCTTGAGCGCGTGGCTCCGGCCGCGATGCTCCGTGCTCGTGCGGAGTTCGAGAAGAAGGCTCGTGAAGATGCTGAGGCCGCTGAGGCAGCAGCTGAGAATGAGGCTGCGGCCGCAGGAGTTGGTGCGTGATGAAGCTTCAGATTACTCAGGTTAAGGGCCTCGTTGGCTCGAAGGTTAATCAGAAGGAAACCATGAAGACCCTCGGGCTTCGCAAGATCCACCAGAGCGTGGTTCGTGAAGATACCCCAGCGGTTCGAGGTATGATCCGCGCCGTGGCGCACCTGGTTGAAGTGGAGGAGGTTGACTGATGGCAGAGCAGAACGAAGGCAAGATCCTGAAGGTTCACGATCTCTACCCGGCACCAGGCTCCAAGAAGTCTCGCACTCGCGTTGGTCGTGGTGAGGGCTCGAAGGGCAAGACTGCTGGTCGCGGTACGAAGGGTACGAAGGCTCGTTACCAGGTTCGTCCAGGCTTCGAAGGTGGCCAGATGCCGATGCATATGCGCCTTCCGAAGCTTCGCGGCTTCAAAAACCCGGCTCGTGTTGAGTACCAAGTGGTCAATGTTTCGGCACTGAATGATCTCTTCCCGAATGGTGGAGATGTCACTGTCGAGCAGCTCGTCGCCCTGGGCGCCGTTCGTAGCGGACACCTGGTGAAGGTTCTCGGCAATGGCGATCTGTCGGTGAAGGTTAACGTCACTGTGGATGCTTGGTCTGGTTCCGCTAAGGAGAAGATCGAAGCAGCCGGCGGTTCCGTGAACGCTCGCTGATCGTAATACTCAAGATGGGGTTCGCACTTAGTGCGAACCCCATCTTTATTGTGAAAGTGCACGATCTCTATTGTGAAGATCAAGAAACGTTCTCAGGGAGTGAGATACGCCGCCCAATCTTCTCAAGGACGTGTGCAATTCCTCGTTGCCGGGTATAGTCTTTTCTTGGCGCTCTGTGCGCCGTTACAGAGCCCCGCCACGAGTGGCCACAATCCAGGAGGAGATTCCTTGTTTAGAGCGCTAGTGTCTGCATTCCGCACGCCGGATCTGCGGCGAAAGCTGCTGATCACGATCCTCATCATGGTGATCTATCGCTTCGGTACCTATGTCCCTGCGCCGTATGTCTCATACAAAAATGTTGAGACATGTTTGACGCAAGCTGGTACTGCAGATCTTCTTGCCATGATGAATATCTTCGCTGGCGGTGGCCTACTGAAACTTTCAGTGTTTGCGCTTGGTATCATGCCTTACATCACATCGTCGATTATCGTCCAGCTGATGCGCGTGGTTATTCCTCGTTTCGAGGAGCTTCATAAAGAAGGCCAGACTGGTCAGAATAAGCTGACGGAGTACACTCGTTATCTCACGGTATTCCTAGCAATTGTCCAGTCATCTGTGTTTGCATCGGTTGCTGCCTCTGGTCAGCTTTTTCAAGCCTGCCAGCTTCCCGTGGTTCCGGATTCGAGCCCGTTCCGACTCCTGATGATCATCCTGGCGATGACTGCTGGAACGACCCTCGTGATGTGGCTTGCGGAAGTGATCACTGAACGTGGCATTGGCAATGGTATGTCTCTGTTGATTTTCACCGGCATTGCAGCGAATTTCCCCGCTCTCCTCGGACAGGTGTACCAGGGCAACGGTGGTCTGACCTGGATGATCCTGGTTATTGTCATGTTCCTCGTGATTACTGCTGTGGTTGTCTACGTTGAGTCCTGCCAGCGTCGTGTCCCCGTTCAGTATGCGAAGCGGGTGATTGGCCGTCGCACATACGGAGGCACTTCAACCTACATTCCGATCAAGATTAATATGGCAAACGTGATCCCCGTGATCTTTGCGTCGTCCATCTTGTCGTTGCCACAGATGATTGCTCAGTTTGGAAACCAAAACTCCACCTGGGTTGCATGGGTGCATAATAACTTCACCTACCAGTCCTTCTGGTACATCCTCACCTACGTCGTGCTGATCATCTTCTTCTCGTTCTTCTACACGTCGATTACTTTCAATCCAGAAGAGATCTCGGACAACATGAAACGCTACGGTGGCTTTATCCCAGGTATCCGCGCCGGCGCACCAACGGCGGATTATTTGCGTTACGTTGTTCGTCGCATTAATTGGGTCGGAGCGATTTATCTTGCGATCGTTGCGCTGATTCCGCAGATCGTCTTCGCCCGCATGGGCGTTCAAGGTGCTGCTTTCGGTGGCACGTCAATTATCATTCTCGTTGGAGTGGGTCTGCAGACCGTTAAGGACATTAACGCCCAGCTCCAGCAGCGTCATTATGAAGGATTCTTGCGATGACTCGTCTTATTCTCGTTGGCCCTCCTGGTGCAGGTAAGGGCACACAGGCAACATTCATTTCCGAAGCGTTGTCAATTCCCGCCATCTCCACGGGTGCCATTTTCCGAAAGAATATGTCTGAGGGAACTGAGCTGGGGAAGAAGGCTCAGGAATACACGTCGAAGGGAAACCTCGTTCCAGACGAGATTACTGATGCGATGGTTCGCGATCGTCTTGCGCAAGATGACGCAAAGGACGGCTTCCTCCTCGACGGCTACCCTCGTAATCTCGCCCAGGTTGACGCATTGGATGCGATGCTGGCGGAAAAGGACGAGGTAATCGACGTCGTCGTTGAAATTGCCCTCCCGGATGAGGATATCGTTGGCAGACTTCTGAATCGTGCACAACTTGAGGGACGTGCTGACGATACTGAAGAGGTCATCAAGCACCGCATTGAGGTCTACCATGCCGAGACTGCTCCACTCGTTGATGTCTATGCAAAGCGCGGACTTGTTCTCGAAGTGGATGGTAGCGGAACTATCGAAGACGTGACTGAACGCATCCTGTCTGCGTTGGAAGAGCGTCTTGCCTGATGCGCGTGCGCGACAAGATTGAATATAAGACAGACGACCAGTTTCGCGCGATGCGCGAGGCTGGTCTCGTCGTAGCACGAATCCATCAGGCTCTGCGTGAAAACGTGCGCGCGGGCGTGACAACCAAAGAGCTCGACGACGTCGCTTTGCAGGTTCTCAATGAAGCTGGTGTGAAGTCGAACTTCTTCGGATACTACGGATACCCGGCGCAAACGTGTATTTCAGTGAATTCGACGATCGTGCACGGCATCCCGAACGACTACGTTTTACAACCTGGAGATCTTGTTTCCTTTGACTGCGGAGCGGTCGTGAATGGATGGAACGGCGACGCTGCGTTTTCAGTAGTGTTGCCTGGGGGAGATCCTCAGGTGCAAGTTGACCGTCAGCGGTTGTGTGCTCAGACCGAGGAATCGATGTGGGTTGGTATTGCGGCGATGGCTCAGGGGCGTTTCGTCGGCGATATTGGTGAAGCGATTGACGACTACGTCATGTCACTTCCCTCCAGTGAACGGCCTGATATCGTCCTCGATTATGTTGGCCACGGAATTGGGACGTCAATGCACTTGCCTCCCGACGTGCCGAACTACAACACAGGGGATCGTGGGCCACGACTGAAGCCGGGAATGGCGTTGTGTATCGAGCCTATGCTGACTGCCGGCAAGCAGGACAATAGAACGCTTTCGGATAATTGGACAGTGGTGACCATTGACGGCAAGGATGCGTGTCATTGGGAGCATGAAGTCGTCCTCCACGAAGGTGGCATCTGGGTGATTACTTCTCCCGACGGCGGTGCAAGTGAGCTTGCACGTTTCGGAGTCGATGTTGCTCCTCTCGATTGAGATGTATCGGGTGGCAGGGTTTCCTGCCACCCGATTGTTTTTTCTTTGAGTGACAGGGGTCCTCTCAAGAGGCGCTGACGAAGGATAGGTAGTGACGCGCTCCACCGTATCGCCACTTTTCAAAACAAAGTATCCGGGCGTAAACTTATCTATTGGTGCATTCTGCGTGCAGGATCACTCACTGTTCCATCGGGGCAGTGCCAAATTGCAATCAACGTAAGCGGAGAATATGGCGAAAAAAGAAGGCGTCATCGAGGTAGAAGGTACGGTCGTTGAGGCTTTGCCTAATGCGATGTTTCGAGTCGAGTTGGAGAACGGGCACGTCGTGCTCGCTCACATTTCTGGCAAGATGCGCCAGCACTACATCAAGATTCTTCAAGAGGATCGTGTGGTCGTAGAGATGACTCCCTACGATCTGTCTCGTGGCCGAATCGTCTACCGCTACAAGTAAAACTCCGCCTTTCGAGGCGGGCAAGGAAGAACGACAACTATGAAGGTCAAGCCGTCTGTTAAGAAGATCTGCGAAAACTGCAAGATCATTCGCCGGCATGGTCGCGTCATGGTCATCTGCGACAATCCGCGACACAAGCAACGTCAGGGCTGAAACTGACATTTTGAAAGAGGCATTGCAGGCGAAAGCCAACCCTCGGTCCGAAGGCCGGGGCCCATTTGGGAAGCAATGTTCCACACCTTCGGAAGAAAAATAGGAGCCAACACAATGGCACGTCTCTCTGGAGTTGATCTCCCTCGCGAAAAGCGTATCGAGGTTGCTCTCACCTACATTTTCGGCATTGGACACACTCGCGCGGTTGAGACTCTCGCCGCTACCGGTGTCAACCCTGATACCCGCGTTAAGGATCTCACTGAGGATGAGCTCGTCAAGCTGAAGAATCACATTGACGAGTCCTACAAGGTCGAAGGCGATCTTCGACGTGAGATCCAAGCGGACATCCGCCGCAAGATCGAAATCGGTTCTTACCAGGGCCGTCGTCACCGCTTGGGCCTGCCGGTTCACGGTCAGCGCACGAAGACCAATGCTCGTACCCGTAAGGGGCCGAAGCGTACGGTTGCGGGTAAGAAGAAGTAGTAGTTCCGCTTTTTAGCGAGAATCGACGATATTCAGGAGTATTGACAAAAATGCCACCAAAGTCTCAGAACCGGTCGCGCCGCAACCTTCGTAAGAACGTCGGCAACGGCCAGGCTCATATCAAGTCCACCTTCAACAACACGATCGTTTCGATCACCGACACCAAGGGCGAAGTTATTGCTCAGGCATCGTCGGGCATGGTCGGCTTCAAGGGTTCGCGTAAGTCGACCCCATACGCAGCTCAGCTTGCTGCTGAGAATGCCGCACGCCGCGCAATCGAGCAGGGCGTGAAGAAGGTTGACGTTTTCGTGAAGGGTCCGGGTTCAGGCCGAGAGACCGCTATTCGTTCGCTGACCGCCGCTGGTCTGGAGGTGACGTCGATTTCGGACGTGACCCCTCAGGCTCATAATGGCGTTCGTCCGCCCAAGCGCCGTCGCGTTTGATCCACTGGCCTTCGGGCTTTTCCTCGGCGGCGCCGCCGCCACTTGAGAGGATCGTGTAATAGGCGTCATATAGTGGGCGTCATGTGAAAGGAAAACATAGTGATCATTGAACAGCGTCCAGTGCTGCGTGAGGAGCAGCTGTCCGACACCCGCTCTCGCTTCACTCTTGAGCCGCTTGAGCCGGGCTTCGGATACACGCTTGGCAATTCGCTCCGTCGTACCCTTCTGTCCTCGATCCCGGGAGCTGCTGTGACCTCCGTCCATATTGACGGTGTGCTTCACGAGTTTTCGACTATTGAGGGAGTTAAGGAAGACGTTGCTGAGATCATTCTGAACATCAAGGATCTCGTTATTACCTCAGAAAACGATGAGCCTGTTCAGATGTACCTGCGCAAGGCAGGCCCGGGTCAAGTTCTTGCCTCCGATATCACTCCGCCGGCAGGCGTGGAGATCCACAATCCGGATCTCGTGCTTGCCACGCTCAATGAGAAGGGCAAGATTGAAGTGGACCTCACGGTGGAGCGTGGCCGCGGCTACGTCTCTGCTTCGCTGAACAAGTCCCCGGATGACGAGATCGGCCGTATTCCGGTTGATTCGATCTACTCGCCCGTGGTCAAGGTTTCCTACAAGGTTGAGGCAACTCGAGTTGGTCAGCGCACCGACTTCGATAAGCTCATCGTTGACATCGAGACAAAAGCTTCAATGCTTCCGCGCGACGCATTTGCGTCTGCTGGCAAGACCCTTGTTGAGCTGTTCGGTCTGACGACCGAACTGAACGAGGAAGTTGAAGGACTGGAACTGAAGGAAGCTCCAGTTGTCGAGACACAGTCGTCTGATCTTGCCCGCCCGATCACGATTCTCAATCTCCCGGCGCGTTCACAGAACTGCCTGCAGCGCGAGGGAATCCACACGATTGGCGAACTTGTTCAGCGTTCGGAGGCCGACCTGCTCGATATTCGTAACTTCGGTGCGAAGTCGATCGAGGATGTCAAGGATGAGCTTGCAAAGCTCGACCTCCACCTGAAGGATTCTCCGGCCGGCTTCAATGCTGGTTTCGGTGATGACAATTACGCCATGTTCAGCGACGATTCGCAGGCTTGAGCCCGCGAGAAATACTTTTAATAGGAGAACATCATGCCGAAGCCCGCAAAGGGTCCGCGCCTGGGAGGATCCCCGGCGAACGAGCGCAAGATCATTGCAAACCTCTGCAAGGCGCTCATCACCAACGAGTCTGTTGTGACCACTGAGACTCGCGCGCGTCGCGTGCGTCCGTACATCGAGAAGCTCATCACGAAGGCGAAGAAGGGCGATACCCACAACCGTCGTCTCGCGTTGCGTACTCTTGGTGATCGCGAAGTTGCCTATATCCTCTTCGAAGAGCTTGCTCCTAAGTTCGAGGGGCGCAATGGTGGCTACACACGTATCGTCAAACTTGCTCACCGTAAGGGTGATAATGCGCCTATGGCCGAGATCTCCCTCGTTACCGAGAAGGTTTCGCCGAAGCCGTCCAAGAAGAAGGTCGCTCAGGAGGCAACTCCTGCCACGTCGACTGAGGCAGAAGAATCTGCCTCTTCGGAGTCCTCAGCATCGGCTGAGTCCGCCGAGTGATGTGACGTAAGGGTGTGGGTCGGAAGGAAATCCTTCCGACCCACACCCTTACTCTTACTATTCAAGATGAGCTGGGAGGTCAAAATTATGAGCGGGCTGGCTTCCCATCAGCAGCATCAGCAGCATTAGTGCTCAGCGCTGAGCACGGTTGTGGGATGAGGAGTTGCCATCGACCATGCGCGTACACCTCCCGAAGTACCCGCCATGTTTGGCACAAAAATTGCGGGCGTCAGGCGTGCTCGGACTGACTCAGTAATCCGCGCAGCATTCCCTCCGCCGATATACAGCTGATCCCAACGAAATACGGGCATGAGCGAGTCGATAGCTTTCAGCACTCGTCGCGACCACGCGGAATCACCGAGACGAAGACGCTCTGCCTCACCGACCACATCATCGTAGGTCAGACCCCACTTCATCGGAGCATGAGAGATCTCGAGATGTGGAGCGAGACGTCCGTTGTCGAGAAATGCTGTTCCGAGCCCAGTGCCGAGTGTCATGACAAGTTCGAGCCCATGACCGCGAACAACACCCGCTGCGGCAACTTCGGCGTCGTTGAGTACTAGAACAGGGACGCCAAAGCGTCGTTCAAGTGCTGTTTGCAGATCGAGACCATTCCATGCCTCTTCGAGCGGCGGTAGTGGCCGAGTGTGCGGGCCTGAGCGCCGGATATAGTGCGGGGTGTAGACGACGACTCCGTGTCGGATCATTCCCGGCAGACCCACTGTGATCCGGGTAAATGCTCCATGCGTCTGTCCATGATCGGCGATAATCTCAATGAGGTCATCAGGGGAAAAGGGATAGGGAACCGGCGTTCGTAGAGAATCGCCGATTTGGAAACCTCCGCTGTTGAGTAAAGCAGATTTGATTCCGCCGCCGCCGCAGTCGACGGTCAACGTAAGTTCGTGGGAAACTTCTGTCATGGATTCGACGGTATCGCACACAACCAGAATTCGCATTGATTGCGCTTATGACGGTGCGGCTTTTCACGGTTGGGCTCGCCAACCGCAGTTGCGCACGGTTCAAGGTGTCCTCGAGGAGGCTCTTGAGCGAATCTTGCGAGTGCCAATCACTTTGACTGTCGCTGGACGTACTGATGCTGGCGTTCACGCTAGTGGTCAGGTCGCACATTTCGATGTGTCGTCAACCACATGGCAAGCGTTGCCCGGTCGCTCCACATTTTCTCCAGCGCAGTCACTCGTGCGTCGGCTCAATGCTCTCACCGCGGCAGGAGCCAGGGGAGCAGGGATTCCGGGTTACACCGACGTCGTTGTGACAGGTGTACAGGAAGTGCCGGAAACATTCGATGCCCGTTTTTCTGCTTTATGGCGAGCGTATACCTATCGAATGGCTGAGGGTCCGCGTGCCTGGGATCCTAAACGGCGTGATGTGCTGTGGCTACCAGGAGAATTGGATATCGATGCTATGAATCGGGCTGCCCAAACTATTGTCGGTGAACACGATTTCTTGTCATTTTGCCGTCCACGGGAAGGGGCTTCGACTGTGCGGACACTTCATGAATTGCGCTTTGAGCGTGCCGATTCCCTCCTGCTTGGGTATGCGCGTGCCGATGCGTTCTGCCATTCACAGGTGCGCACGCTCATGGGGACAATGATCGAGGTCGGCCGTCACGCCCGTTCAGAAGAGTGGCCGCTCGAACGGCTCAAGGCTGCCTCTCGTGATGGTGAGGTGGTTGTTGCACCTCCTCACCCCCTCACGCTTGAAGAGATCGGATATCCACGAGAAAAGGACTATGGAACGCAGGCCACATTGGCGCGCAGATTCCGCGGGCCGACGTCGGAAAACGTCGGCAATTTCGGGGAATGAATCCGCTCACAGCCACACCTTTCCTTTGACGGGGCAACATGAACCGACTACAGTGGGTAAATGCTGTGGAAACTCATGCGTTGATGCTAATTCCCACTCGTCGCGCGAGAGCTTCCCACCGTTAACTTTGACCAGGGGTAAACCGCTTTGAAATAAGCCATTTTTGAAGCGTGACGCCCACGATTAACAGAAACGAAGGCTACGCAAGTGCGCACTTATACACCGAAGCCCGGGGACGTTGAGAAGAAGTGGTATGTCATTGACGCCACCGATATCGTCCTTGGCCGTCTGGCAGCTCAAGTTGCCAACCTGCTCCGTGGGAAGCACAAGCCCAACTTCGCTCCGAACGCTGACACCGGCGATTTCGTCATCGTGATCAACGCCGAGAAGGTGGCGCTCACGGGTGCAAAGCTCGAACAGAAGAAGGCTTACCACCACTCCGGTTTCCCGGGTGGTTTGAAGGCTACGTCCTACGCCGAACTCCTGGAGGAGAATCCGGAGAAGGCTGTCATGAAGGCTGTCGCGGGCATGGTCCCGAAGACCACCCTCGGACGTCAGCAGCTGACCAAGCTCAAGGTTTACCGCGGTGCGGAGCATCCGCATGCTGCTCAGCAGCCGGAGGCCTACGAGCTCAAGCAGGTCGTTCAGTAAGGCCCGGGCGCTGCCCGCAAGATTTTAAGGAGAAGCTGTGGCTGAAACCACTGCAACTGAAGAGTTCGAGGAGACCCCGACCTCGTACACTACCGTGAGCGAAACTGAGCTCACGGGTCAGGGCGCTTCGCTAACGGCTCCGGGCGCAGGCCTGGGTCGCCGTAAGGAAGCAATTGCCCGTGTCCGCCTCGTGTCGGGCACTGGCGAATGGAAGATCAACGGTCGCACACTTGAGGAGTACTTCCCGAACAAGCTGCACCAGCAGCTCGTGCATTCGCCGTTTGTTCTTCTGGACATCGAAGGCCGTTTTGACGTGATTGCCCGCATTAACGGCGGCGGTACGTCCGGTCAGGCAGGCGCTCTGCGTATGGGTATTTCCCGTGCGCTTAATGAGATCGATCGCGAGGCGAATCGTCCGGCACTGAAGAAGGCTGGCTTCCTCACTCGCGATGCTCGTGCAGTCGAGCGTAAGAAGGCAGGTCTCAAGAAGGCTCGTAAGGCTTCGCAGTTCTCGAAGCGCTGATCGATACCGATCACTTTCAAAAAGCATCCCCGCCTCGGCGGGGATGCTTTTCTTTTTGTGGTTTGGGTTTGCTCCGGCTTTCCTGGTCACGCCAGTGACAGCGAAGTGGAATAATAGCAGTGTTATAAAAACTTAGTGAAGGAGGCGTTATGGCTCGCATGTTCGGTACAGACGGCGTTCGCGGCCTGGCGAATAAGGACATCACTGTTGATTTAGCGGTGAAGCTAGGCGAGGCCGGTGGTCGTGTCCTAGCGAAAGGTGTTGAAGGCAGACGTCCAAAGGCAATTATTGGCCGTGATACGCGTCAGTCCTCGCCAATGCTCTCGCACGCTCTCGGCGCTGGTCTTGCAGCGGCCGGTATCGACGTGGAACATGCCCGTGAAATTCCGACTCCGGGTATCGCCTACCTCACTGCGGAAAAGGGGTATGACCTTGGCGTGGTGATTTCGGCATCGCACAATGCAATGCCGGATAACGGTATTAAGTTTATTTCCTCCAATGGATTCAAGCTTGATGATTCACTCGAAGATGAGATCGAAGCTGTCTTGGGTCAAGAATGGGAACGTCCAACCGGCGAAGGGGTTGGCCGGGTAACTGAAAACGCTGTAGTGACGGATCGCGCGTACATGGATCACCTCGTGTCGTGCGGTGCCCCGCTGAACGGTCTGCGTATCGCCTTAGACTGCGCTAATGGTGCGGCATCCGAAGTTGCACCGACAGTGTTCCGTGAGCTTGGTGCCGACGTCGTCGTGATCAACGCTGAACCTGATGGCCGTAATATTAATCTCAACGCCGGTTCCACCCACCCAGAGGCTCTTCAGGCAATGGTCGTGGCTTCCGGAGCAGATATGGGATTCGCATTCGATGGTGATGCAGATCGATGCCTTGCTGTTGATGAAGACGGCAACATGGTCGACGGAGATCAGATCATGGGTTTGCTTGCTGTTGACCTGCATGAACAGGGAAAGCTTGTAAACGACACCCTTGTGATCACGGTCATGAGTAACCTCGGTCTGCGCTTGGCGATGAAGGAAAAGGGCATCAATGTCGCGATTACCGGTGTCGGCGATCGTTACGTTCTCGAAGAGATGTTGGACAAAGGCCATGTGCTCGGTGGTGAACAATCAGGCCACGTCATCGATCTTGAGTACGCGACTACCGGCGATGGGACGCTCACAGCGATTCTCGTGTCATCCATTGTCGCCCGCAAGGGTGCGCCAAAGCTTTCCGAGCTTGTCAGCTTCGTTAAGCGTTTACCACAAACTCTGATCAACGTGCGAGGAGTGGATAAGACCGCAACAGACAGGATTGCCGACGAAGTCGCGCAAGCTGAGAAGGAACTCGGTGAAACGGGACGCGTGCTCTTACGTGCGTCGGGAACTGAGCCTCTCGTTCGTGTGATGGTTGAGGCAGCGACACAGAAGCAAGCTGATGATGTCGCCAAGCGTCTGGCAGCTGTTGTAGAAGAGAAATTGGCTTTGTAACACACAGCAACGACAGCAACGCGCCGACGTCGGCAGGACAAACTTCCGACGTCGGCGCGTTGTATCGCTGTATTAGATCCGCTTGAGGTGAACTTTCTCGATGCGATGGTTTTCACCCTTTGTCAGAATGACCGTGGCGCGGGGCCGGGTGGGAGCGATGTTTTCCCGTAGATTCGGCAGGTTAATGGCGCGCCAGATATCGCGCGCGGTGGATACTGCCTGCTCATCAGAGAGCCCAGCGTAGGTCGTGAAATACGAACGTGGATCAGAAAATGCTGTGTCGCGCAGTTTCAAGAATCGATCCACGTACCATTCTTCGAGACTCGTTTCTGGGGCATCGAGGTAAATGGTGAAATCAAAGTAGTCGTAGACCCCAGCATATTGGCCGGTAGAATCCAACTTCGCTGGCTGGAGGAGTGTCAGCCCTTCGACAATGAGGATATCCGGTTGAGACACCGTGATCGTTTCCTCAGGCACAATATCGTAGGAGATGTGATCGTATACCGGAACTTCGGCGTCTCGCCCGGATTTGATCGTGTCAAGGAAGCGCGTCAGTGCCCCAGGAATGTAAGACTCGGGGAAACCTTTGCGTCCCATGAGCCCGCGAGCTTCGAGCTGCGCGTTGGGCATGAGGAACCCATCGGTAGGCACGAGAGCAACATGTGGTGTGCCAGGCCAACGTGAGAGTAATTCGCGCAAGAGACGTGCAGAGGTTGATTTTCCAACAGATACGGAGCCGGCAATACCGACGATAAATGGAGTGCGGGTCTGGGAAAAACCGAGGAATTCTTTTGCTCGTGAAAAGAGTGCCCCTTGGGCTTGTGCGTACATCTGGATAATTGCAGCCAGCGGACGGTAAATCGCATCTGCCTCGGTCAGCGAGATAGGGTCTCCAAGGGATGAGAGCCGAGTGAGATCTCGATCTGTCAGAGGAAGGGCAGTAGACGATGCAAGGTCTGCCCATTGATCGTGGTCAAAAGTCACGTATGGCATGACATAAGTGTGGCATGTTTTCAGTGCCCGAGGCTGGTGGAGTGGCGTGAATGCGCGTTACATTTGCCACGTTGATGACATGAAATTCGTGACGCTTCGCCGTCGGAAACATTCTGTGAGTCGTCTGTCGCAGAACTTTTGGCATATTCAACGTATATTTTGTGGCATGTGTGGAATCGTTGGATATATTGGCCAGTCTGTTTCGGCTCGCCCACTCGCTGTTGTTCTTGAAGGTCTGTCACGTCTGGAATACCGAGGCTATGATTCGGCTGGCGTTGCTATTGCCACAGGCGGCAGCGTTGATCTGCGTAAAAAGCAGGGGCGTGTGGACAACCTGCGCCACTCGCTTGAAGAACTGCCCTTAGGAGAAGGGACAGCCGCCATTGGCCATACCCGTTGGGCTACACATGGTGTGCCGAGCGATCGTAACTCGCATCCACATGCGTCTGCTGATGGCAAAGTCGCCATCGTTCACAACGGAATTATCGAAAACTACCGTTCGCTTCGTCAGGAACTGGAATCCAACGGTATCACCTTCGCCTCCGACACAGATTCGGAGGTTATCGCCCATCTCATGGCTGGACAACTCGCCGACGGTGTAGACATCACAGAAGCAATGCGTCGCGTGGCTTTGCGCTTGGAAGGCTCATTTGCCACGGTTGCTGTGAGCGCTGAACACCCCGACGTCCTGGTAGGAGCGCGCCGAAATTCTCCACTCGTGATTGGGCTAGGTGACGGAGAGAACTTCGTTGGTTCGGACGTTGTCGCCTTCGTCGGCTCGACAACGAAGGCGATGGAAATCGACCAAGACCGCATCGTCACCGTGCACGCCGACAAGGTTGACATCCGTGATTTTGACGGAAACCTGGTGAAGGGGAAGACATACGAAGTCGAATGGAACGCTGAAATGGCGATGCATGACGGCTACGACACCTACATGGATAAGGAAATCCATGAACAACCCACCGCAGTGGCCGAGACGTTGCGCGGACGCATGGTGGATGGCGCCCTGACGTTGGATGAACTGCGTATCCCTGAGGAAGAACTGCGAAGCGTTGACAAGATCATCGTTGTCGCATGTGGAACTGCGGCTTACGCGGGGCACGTCGCCAAGTACGCAATCGAGCATTGGTGCCGAATTGGTGTCGAAGTCGAGCTTGCTCACGAGTTTCGCTACCGCGATCCCATCCTCACGCCCCGAACACTCGTTGTCGCAATTTCGCAGTCGGGGGAGACCATGGACACGCTGATGGCGATTCGCCATGCTCGTGAGCAAGGTTCGAGCGTATTGTCAATTGTCAATACCTACGGTTCGACCATTGCCCGTGAATCGGACGCTGTTTTGTACACCCACGCCGGTCCCGAAGTTGCTGTTGCGTCCACGAAGGCATTCACTGCGCAGATTACGGCCACATATCTGCTCGGCCTCTACCTCGCCCAACTGCGTGGAAATAAATTCCCTGACGAAGTCAGGACGTATCTCGATGAACTCGCCCTCATGCCTGAGCGTATCGAAGCAGTGCTGGATCAGGAAGAAAAGATCAAAGGCTTGGCAAACGAGATGCAGGACGCTGACTCAATTCTTTTCCTCGGGCGCCATGTCGGGTTCCCGATTGCGCTCGAAGGCGCTCTGAAGCTCAAGGAACTTGCCTACATTCACGCTGAAGGGTTCGCAGCTGGAGAGCTCAAGCATGGACCAATTGCTTTGGTTGAGGAGGGTCTGCCAGTGTTTTTCATCGTGCCGACTCCACGTCGTCCGCTTCTGCATTCGAAGGTGATCTCCAACATTGCTGAGATTCGCGCCCGTGGTGCTCGTGTTGTCGCGATCGCAGAGGAAGGCGATAGCGCAGTGGATGACATTTCAGAATTTGTTATTCGCGTTCCGCGTTCCACCCCGACGTTGATGATGCCGCTGGTGACGGTTGTCCCGTTACAGATCTTCGCTGGTGCGCTCGCGATGGCAAAGGGATATGACGTTGATAAACCCCGTAACCTGGCAAAGTCAGTTACCGTGGAATAAAAGGTCATCAGAGCGCCGGCATTGACGTGATACCGGCGCTCTGTCGTTCACAGATAGAACGAGCACTCATTTTTGTCATGCCCGAGGGTTAGGCTTGAGATATGGACAGATCGTATCTACCTCATGATGTTGTCGTGGCGGAAAAGCCTCTTCTTGATGCTGGTGAGCCGTTGATGGCGCTGGCATCGTTTGCGTGCGCGCAGGCAGTGATAGCGGATCTCCACCGACGTGGTGCGCGGGTGAGCGGTTCGACAATACTTGTCCTAGCTGGACGTGGAAACAACGGAGGTGATGCTCTGTTCGCGGGCGCCGCACTTGCACGGCGCGGAGCCCAGGTGAGAATCGCTCATTGCCCTGGTGCTCATAGGGAGGGGTTAGCTGCCGCACTTGCCAATGGGGCACGAGCCTATGAAATCGGAGATTCCCCCAGCGACTGTGCACGTCTGCGCGATCTTGCCGCCTGGGGTAGGACATGGATCGATGGCCTGTTAGGGATCGGGTCAACTGGTGCTGCACGCGCACCTATCTCCACCTGGATTGAGGTTCTCACCCATGAACGCGTGATCAGCCCTGACGAGCCGCGTGTCGTGGCAGTTGATGTCCCCAGTGGAGTGGATGTTGCCACAGGACGCGTGCCCGGTCCAGCCCTGCGTGCTGATGTCACTGTTGCGATGGGCGTGAGAAAACCTGCGCATCTACTGCCGCCGGCGTCGTCTTACAGCGGAAGAATCGTTGACGTTCCGCTCGGAATCGAGTCGTCTCTTCCTCACCCCCCTTACGTGTGTTCTTTGTCCGACGCCGACGTCGCTGACATGTGGATGATTCCGGGGGAGCATGACCACAAGTACACTCGCGGTGTACTGGGGATGCTCACCGGATCTGATCGTTACCCGGGGGCGGCCTTACTCGGAATTGCAGGGGCACTTGCTGTGGGGCCGGGAATGGTTCGCTATGTTGGCTCTGTGGACGTCACATCCCGTTTTCCTGAAATAGTGACAGAATCTGGGCGTGTGCAGGCCTGGGTGATCGGATCTGGGCTTGATGTGTTTGACGATGCTCGACAGATTCTTCGCAATGCTCGAGCCGATTTTCTCCCAGTAGTGCTTGACGCGGGTGCTGTCGCGCTCGCGGCTGAGGAGGACTTACCGGAAGTAACAGTCCTGACCCCACATGCTGGCGAGCTATCGTCACTACTCGGACAGCTGGGTGAACCAATGAGCCGCCGTGATATTGAAGCGCAGCCTATGGAAGCCGCGCGTCTGGCGGCGGAAAAGACGGGTGCAATCGTCGTCGCCAAAGGGAATGTTGATGTGATTGTTCCGCCGACAGGTGTGTCGTACGCTCAGGGTGGTGCCCCGGGGTGGCGTGCCGTTGCCGGAGCTGGAGACACATACGCGGGGATGATCGGTGGGCTTCTTGCGGGGCTCTCGCCAAGCCGTGAAAACGCTGCTTGGGGAGCGGCAGCTGCATCACATATTCATGCTCGTGCAGCGTTGCGTGCTTCGCGTGCCGCGGGGCGGATTGGACACCCTATCCGGGCTTACGAGATCGCCGGTGCCATAAGCGACGTTATTGATGCGATTTTGAATGGAGAATCATGAGTTATCCTTCACGCGCGTATATTTCGAAGAGCGCGTTCCTGCATAACCTCGATATCGCACAGAGTTTTGGGCCGGCGATGGCGATCGTCAAAGCTAATGCATATGGGCATGGAATTGAATTCATTTCTCGTTGGGCTCTCGGTGCGGGAGTGGAGTGGTTCGGTGCTGCACAACTTGAGGAGGCGATGCATCTGCGTCACCTTGTCGGTCCCGGGCCACGCGTCTTTACATGGATCTATTCCCCTGGAGCGAACCTGCGTGGCGCAATCGAGAACAGAATCGATATTAGTGTCGGCAGTTCGTGGGCGCTGACGGAGCTTGTTGACGCGGCGCGTCAGGCGGGAATACCGGCTCAAGTGCATATTGAAGTTGACACCGGAATGGCGCGCGGTGGTGTGTGTCCCCAAGAGGTCGACGCGATCGCGCGTCGGCTACTCGCCTACGAAGCAGAAGGCGCGATCGAGATCGTCGGGTTGTGGAGCCACCTAGCAAATGCTGACAGTATTGATCCAGGGCCAACGCTGGCACAGATCGAAGAATTCGAAGCGGCGCGATCGATTTTCTCAGGGCACGGACTTGTGCCGCGTATGTGTCACCTGGCTGCTTCAGGCGGTGCGCTGTGGTTTCCCCAAGCACGGTACGATATGGTTCGCACGGGGATCATTCTCTATGGGCTTTCACCGAATATTGATCGTGCCAGTGCATCTGAGCTGGGACTTGAACCAGTGATGCGTCTCGAAGCCAATGTCATGGCTGTGCGTGACGTTCCTGAACACACGGGTATTTCCTACGGTCACACTGAAGTGACCACACATCCAACACACTTGGCAGTTGTTCCATTGGGGTATGGGGATGGGATTCCGCGGTCGGCGTCGCGTAACGCCTACGTTTGCGTGAATGGCCAGCGAGCGAAAATTATGGGAACAGTGTGTATGGATCAGTTCATGGTTGAAGCACCAGGTGTCGAAGCAGGTCAAACTGTGGTGCTCTTTGGAGGTGCTCAAACACCAACCGCGGATGAATGGGGACGCGCTGCTGGGTCGATTGGATATGAGATAGTCACCAGGATTGGGCCGAGGGTGGCACGTATCCCTGAGCTCTAACGTAGAATACATAAGCGAAAGGAGAGAGATGGTTTCTCTACTGGTTCCCCTCGCCGCCGATATTCAGGCGGTTGGATATGCAATTGGACAAGCATCTCAGGCTGGCGATCTTGTGATGCTCAACGGACCACTCGGTGCTGGCAAAACGACGATGACACAGGGTATCGCGCGCGGCCTCGGAATTGACGGCGCAGTTGCCAGCCCGACATTTGTTATTGCACAGATTCATCATGGTCGTATTGATTTAGTTCATGTTGACGCTTACCGGCTCAATTCGATTGAAGAGATCGACGCGCTCGATCTGGATACTTCGCTTGAAGAGTCTCTCACTGTCGTTGAGTGGGGGAGTGGCAAGGTTGAAATGTTGGCAGAGGATCGCCTTGAGATTCAGATCGTGCGTCCTGAAGGATCCGATGCAGGCGAAGAAGTTGACGACTTGTACGAAGATGCTCCTCGCACACTGACCTTCATCACTCATGGCACTCGCTCTGCACAACTTGCTGATGCGGTGCTTGCTGACGAGCGAGTTCAGGCTCTAGAACGCCGATGAAAATCGTGGCGTATGTGTTGGTGCTCCTGGGATTGTTCCCAGGAGCAGGGTCGACATTCGCCCTCGATGTTCCACCTGCTGCTGACATCGCGCATTGGTTTGAAAACGATGGGCTACGCGAATCGGAGCGTCAAGCGCCGTCTGTATTCGGAGTTGCTGCAGATAGCCCAACAATTATCACGGTGGGCGCTCCGAAGCGTTCTTTCCGGTTCTCTGGATCGGGTTCAAACGCACAAGTGGTGCAGACAAATAATTGGGTTGCACCAGTGTCGAAGAACGGTGCAGTGGTTGGTGCGATCGAAGCGAATTTCGATGATCGTCGTCCCAAGGCGATTACGGTCAGTGCAGACGTTCGTTTGGGTAGTGCCGCGGGAAGTCCGCAGACGCGTTTGGTTGCTGACTCGGAACTCGACGCGTGGTTTTCGCTGGGCGATCAGGAGATTTCCCCAGCGTCGAAAACAGGTGCTGAACTCGTACTCGGTGAGATCCCACTCAAAGAGTTTCTTGCTAATCGCGGCGCTCTTGCAGGAGAAAAAAGGCAACACTTAACCTCGGGTAGTCCAACCGACGAGTCTAAAGATGGCCATTCACTCCTTGCAATGATCACTGTGGGGTGGGGCGTCGGCCTCCTGGTGGTCTTTTCTCTGCTGTGGTTACGCTGGGATCTCAACCACCGTGAAAAGCTTGAGAAATTGCCGCAGGCGGTGCTACCTCCCGAGCCTGAGCCTGCTCACGATAAGCCGTCGTTCAAAGATGCCGCCCCGAAGGTCGCTGTTTATCAGCTGCCACGTACAAATGAGAATGTGGAAAAGGAAAATAATGACAATCCTGACGATTGATACCTCTGCCGGTATTTCTATCGGCCTGGTGGGAGAGAATTTTGACGTTCTTTCCGCGATTCATGAAACAGATTCACGCCACCATGCTGAGCATCTTGCTCCGTTCGTTGCCAAAGTATTGGCAGAGGCCGGTGTTGAGCGCCCCGACCTCATCGTTGCCGGTACCGGTCCAGCCGCATTCACCGGCTTGCGTGCTGGCTTGATGACAGCCCGTGCGCTATCGCGTGGATGGGGAGTTCCCCTTGAAGGAGTCTCGTCGCTGGAAGTTTTGGCACGTGCAGCGGCTGATTCCGGGGCTCAAGAAATCGTCAGCATTATTGACGCACGCCGTAAGGAAGTCTACGCGTTGCGCGCACGTCCGATGGGAGCAGACGACGTCGCCGTGCTTACTCCAGCACGCGTCCTCAAACCTGCTGTTCTTGTTCAAGAACTGGAACAGGAATCGGCAGTGCTCGCTTCTCCTTCACAGGATCTGTTTGAATCTGAACTTGGCGAACGTGTCGTTGTTTTCGCTGATCCGGCGGTAATGGCACGTCTGGATGCCTCGCGCAGGTCGCGTGTCGAAGCGGGTGAGGAACTGGATTTGGGGACAGAGCCACAGTATTTGCGTCGCCCTGATGTACACGGTGGGGCACACGCCCAACCACAGGCTGAAGGCAACCCGTACCAGTGATTTTCCGCCCGGTTCGCGCTGGCGATGCTGCGCGTCTTGCACGTTTTGATCGCGCTATCTTCGGATCTGACGCGTGGCCATTGCTCGTGTGGCAACACGTGGTCGGAGCATCAGGTCAGCTCTACCTCCTCGCTGAGAGCGAACCTGAGCTCGGACAACCCGCCGGCGATATTGTGGCGTTAGGCGGCGTGGGTTTCGGCCCGGATGCCGAAATCTTGACGATCGCTGTCGCTCCTCAGGCACGGGGTCAAGGTCTTGGCCGGCAGCTCCTCGACAATCTCATTAATGCAGCGTGGTCCGATGGCAGTGAAGCAATCTTTCTTGAAGTGCGTTCGCGTGGGATGGCAGCACAACGGCTGTATGAACGAGCTGGTTTCACGGTGGTGGGTCGGCGAAAGAACTATTACTCCGATGACGATGCCCTCATTATGAAGCTTGAGGCGCCGGCGTCGGGAGATGAGATAAAAAGCAGTGAAAGGTGAGCGTGCGTGCCATGGAAAAAGAGCATGGTGCGGGCGCGGTAGGATATGAGTGTGGAAAAACTAGTTTTAGGAATTGAATCTTCCTGCGATGAAACCGGTGTTGCATTGGTTCGTGGTGGGGAACTTCTTGCGGATGTGACGGCCACGTCAATGGATGAATTTGCACGTTTTGGCGGCATTATTCCGGAGATCGCCTCACGTGCGCACCTGCAGTCGTTTGTGCCGACTCTCAACGCAGCGCTCGAAAAGGCGGGTGTGTCCCTTGAGGATGTCGATGCCATTGCTGTGACTGCTGGCCCGGGTCTGGTTGGATCGCTCACGGTGGGCGTTTCGGCTGCAAAGGCTCTTGCGCTTTCGCTGGGAAAGCCGTTGTATGGTGTTAACCACATCATCGGACACATCGCCGTCGATCAACTGGTTCATGGTGAATTTCCCGATAAGTTCGTCGGACTTGCTGTGTCAGGCGGGCACTCCCACCTGATGCTCGTCAATAACATTGCAACCGATGTGAAAGAACTTGGGGGCACACTTGATGATGCCGCAGGTGAGGCTTTTGACAAGGTTGGTCGCCTGCTCGGTACACCGTATCCGGGCGGCCCGCATGTTGATAAATTGGCTCAGGCAGGTGATCCAACGGCCATTCGTTTCCCGCGTGGGCTGTCAAAGGGCAAAGACAAGGTGAATCACCCTTACGATTACTCTTTCTCAGGTTTGAAGACTGCTGTTGCTCGCCATATTGAGGGCACTCTTGCGCGTGGAGAAGAACTTCAACGCGAAAATATCTCGGCGGGTTTTCAAGAGGCTGTTGCCGATGTTCTCACAGCAAAGGCATTCCAAGCCTGCGAAGATTTCGGTTGTGACACGCTGGTTATTGGTGGAGGTTTCTCAGCAAACTCGCGCTTGCGGTCGATGGCTCAGGAACGTGCTGCTCAGCATGGAGTGACAGTACGAATTCCTCCCATTCGCTACTGCACTGATAACGGTGCCATGATCGCTGCGCTCGGATACTCGTTAGCGATGGCTGGCGTGGAACCAAGTGATTTAGGCATCACCGTAGATACTGGGCTGTCGCGAGACGTTATCGTCGTACGATGAGTGTGTTGGAGGGGCGTACGTGGTACGCCCCTCCAACACTTAGACTCGTTCAGCCACGATTGCCCGATGCTTGCCCAAAAGTGGAGAGAGAATGATCGTGGCAGAACCGGGACGTTTCACGTCGAGTTTCAGTTTCTTTCGCAGAGTCTCGGGGACGACGTCAGTGCCCCGTTTTTTAATTTCGACCCGCCCGATATCTCTCTGAGTCAAGGCACGGCGAAGTGCTTTGACATCGAAGGGGAGAACGTCAAGCACTCGAAAACACGATAAGAATCCCGAGCTAACCTTGCCACCAGTGAGGTAAGCAATCGCATGGGAGACCGGCGCTAACCCGAGGTGATCAGCAAGTGAGGCAACCGATCCCGATCGAATAATCGCAGGATCGGGTTCGTACAGGTATTCTCCGAGCTCTTGTGGTGGTAGCATCGGAGCCTCGCGGGTTGGGTCGTCGACGTGGGGATCCCACGTCTGTACATCGTCTGAGAGGACGAGCGCTTCACGTCCGGGTTGTTCTGCCAATTCTCCCAGCCAAATCACTGCCTCCACCAGTTCTCCGCCGTCGGAAATCCATGTTACTCGGGAATCTTGGGGTAGGTGCTGATAATCGATCCCCGGGGCAACTTTGATCCCTGCGGCTCGAAACATCCGCGCGATCGAGATTGCTGTGCTGAGCGATGGCATCCATTGGTCAGGAGAAGTCAACCGCTTTCCGTTCGCTCGCCGTGCAGGATCCAGCCAGACAGCATCAGTCCCAAACGAGGGCAGATCGAGCGAGAATGCGTCGCCGCGATAGACCTTTGTCGTGGGAAACTGGGCGAGGTTGAAGGATGCTGCCGCAGCGGCGTCGGGAGAAATGTCAATAGCGGTGACATCCATTCCAAGCCCAGAAAAGGCGAGGGAATCGCCGCCGATGCCACAACCGACGTCTAAAATGCTCCTGATGCCGACGTCGCGAAAACGCTTGGCATGGTGGGCTGATACCCGCAACCTGGTAGATTGCTCTAACCCATCAGGAGTGAACATCATCGACTGAGCGAATGGCCCAAACTTCGCTGTGGCTGCTGCGCGTAAACGAGCCTGAGTTAGTGCTGCTGAGACAAGCTCAGGCGCGTATCCCTCGTTGCGTAGACGCTGAGTCAGTGAGAAAACGTTGGCAGCATCGTAGTCACCAATTGCTTCAAGGAGGGCGATACCTTGTGGGGATAGGAGGGAAGAAATCACGTTCTCTATCCTGCCATGTTTCAGCGCGTTCGCGCCCGGCGATGAGTTGGCACTCGCATTGACCGAGTGCCAAAATCAGCCTAATCTAGGAAGTGTTCTGGGAGTGAGGTGACCCCCGCGACGGCGCCCCGTTCCACCAAAAGTTGACAAGACAAAGGAGGAATCCGAATGTCGGTTTCCATTAAGCCGCTTGACGATCGCATCGTCATCCGTCAGGTTTCTGCTGAGCAGACCACAGCCTCCGGCCTGGTCCTTCCCGATACTGCGAAGGAAAAGCCGCAGGAAGGCGAAGTATTGGCAGTCGGCCCGGGTCGCGTGGATGACAATGGCAACCGTGTTGCTATGGACGTCAAGGTGGGCGACAAGGTCATTTACTCGAAGTTCGGTGGTACCGAGGTCAAGTATGGTGATGATGAGTTCATCATCCTCTCTCAGCGTGATGTTCTGGCGGTAGTCGAGCGCTGATCTTTTTGCGTAAAAGAAGTGGGGGGTGACCCCAGCTGGTGCACCCCATGATTTATGTGTTTTGTTTAAATATTGGGTGTGGG